>QIIJ01000109.1 GCA_003232595.1 Aurantimonadaceae bacterium
ATCCAATTGCTTGAGATAACTATAGAGATTGGTGGCTGCTTCTGTCAGGTTTCCATTGGCACTGAGATTGAGCATCGCAACCGGATCGCCACCAACAGGCGGGCCAAAAGCCAGCAATGCTTCGTCGTTTTGAACAGTATCAACGTTTAGCCGTAAATTTGCCCGCGGTGCATAGTGGGACTTCATCATGCCGGGGGCTTCAATTGAGGTATTGTCATTGAGCCGCATCACAGGGAATTCAGCCTCTAGCGCTTCAAGTGTGATCCCGCCTGCCCGCAACAGGACAGGCTCATCATTGACCAGTTTGACAATTGTTGATTCCAGCCCGATTGCGCAGGGACCACCATCGAGAATGAGGTCAATTTCATCACCCAGGTCATCCGCCACATGACGGGCCGTGGTCGGACTTAATCTGCCGGATGTATTGGCGCTCGGGGCGGCAAGCGGTGCATCCAGTTTTGCGGCAATTTCAGCCATAATTCCCCGCGGTTGGCGAAGCGCAATGGTATCAAGTCCACCGCTGATGAGTTCATTTAGCCCGCCATCCGGATTTATCGGCACCACAAGGGATAGCGGTCCAGGCCAGAATTTATGTGCTAATTGTCGGGGGATTGAATTTGCCATAACGTTCCGCCATAGAAATATCCGCCACATGGCAGATAAGCGGATTGAAGGCCGGTCGTTCTTTTGCGGCAAATATCTTTGCCACCGCCTCACCATTGGTAGCATCGGCAGCAAGGCCGTAAACCGTTTCGGTCGGCACCGCTACCAGCCCACCGCTGGCAAGCATGGCACTGGCCGCCTCAATGGCTTTATTGGTATCAGTTGCATCAACAATCTTCATTTCGCCTCTCTATCGCGAAAACCTGCAATTGCCTATGGGGTTTTGGATTACCGGGAATTTGGCGCGATAGTTGCTGGTTGTATATTCCGTGCACTTATACTTAAACTCCCAGGACAGCAGGAAACCGGGATTGCAAGCTATATTGCACAGGTTTGGCTGCGCAACTGGAGTGTGTGAGGGATTGGATTACCTGTCACGGGCACAACAAATAGCCGGGGCTGCAAAATCGCAATTCCTTTTACGTAAACTGTCGACAATCTGACTGACACCGGTTATGTATCGCGCCAGCTGCTGCTTCGGGGGAATTGGCGTTGCAGTGGTCAATGTGGGTTTTACATGGGAGGGAGAAGAATGTACCGCGCCCCGGTTACAGAAATTTCGCATACGCTAAAAAATGTGGTGGGCCTGAGCACCGCTCTTGATGAGGGAAAGTTCACTGACCTCAGTGATGATCTGATTGATGCCATTCTGGAGGAAGCAGGAAAATTTGCCTCCGATGAAATTGCACCGCTTGCCGCAATTGGTGACAGCCACGGTACTCCACTAAACGAAGGCGTGGTTACCATGCCTCCGGGCTGGAAAAAGCTTTATAAGGATTGGATTGTAGGCGGTTGGGCAGCGCTCAGCGGTCCACAGGAATATGGCGGGCAGGGCCTGCCGATCATGCTCAATGTGGCAACATTTGAAATGTGGAATTCGGGCTCGCTGGCCTTTGGTGTTGGCCCGACGCTGACCTGCGGTGCGGTGGAGGCGATTGAGACCCACGCTTCAGACGAATTGAAGGAAATTTACCTCGACAAGCTGGTATCAGGTGAATGGACAGGCACGATGAATTTAACCGAACCCCATGCGGGTTCGGACCTCGGCACCCTTCGCACCCGTGCGGAACCTGTGGGTGACGGATCTTACAGGATTTTCGGGCAGAAAATATTCATCACCTATGGTGAGCATGATTTGAGCGAAAACATTATCCATCTGGTGCTGGCACGTTTGCCTGACGGGCCGGAAGGTTATCGCGGGTTGTCACTGTTTCTGGTGCCAAAAAACTTTGTCAATGAGGATGGCACAATCGGTGCCCGCAACGATGTATTCTGCTCAAGCATTGAACACAAACTCGGTATTCATGCCTCGCCTACCTGCACAATGATCTATGGTGATGGGTATGCCGGTGATGCGCCTGGTGCAATTGGCTGGCTGGTCGGTGAGGAAAATCGCGGTCTTTCTTGTATGTTCACTATGATGAATAATGCGCGGCTGCTGGTCGGAATTCAGGGCGTGGCGGTGGGCGAAGCGGCCTATCAGCAGGCGCTCGACTATGCCAATGAACGCAGGCAGGGCAGTGCTGCGGACTATAAGGGCGACGGCATGGCACCGATCGTCCATCATGCCGATGTCCAGCGCAATTTGCTGACGATGAAAGCATTAACCGGTGCTGCACGGGCGATCTGTTATGCCTGCGCCCATGCGATTGATCTCGGCAATGAGGGAGGCGCACAGGAAGAAGGCGCAAAGTGGCGCGACCGGGCCAATCTGTTAACACCGATTGCCAAGGCTTTCGCAACCGATATCGGGGTTGAAGTTGCCTCCATTGGCATTCAGATTCATGGCGGGATGGGATTTATAGAGGAAACCGGCGCGGCCCGATTATTGCGAGATGCGCGGATTGCACCGATTTATGAGGGAACCAACGGTATCCAGGCGATTGATCTTGTTACCCGCAAACTGCCTTTGGTCGGTGGCGAGGCGGTGGCCGGATATATTGCAGAGTTGCGGGAGATTGCTGGAGATGTGCAGCTCTCCAACCGCCCGGAATTTGGTGAAACAGGTGAGCGATTGGCCGCTGCATTTGATGCGCTTGAACAGGCAAAAGACTGGCTTTTGCAACAATTGAGTGAGAAAAATAGGGATCAGGCGCTGGCCGGTGCAACGCCTTTCCTGCGGCTGTTTGGTCTTGCCGCCGGTGGCTGTTATCTGGCAAAATCGGCACTACAATCGGAAGCGGACAATGACTTTGGCCGTACCGTGCTTGCCCGGTTTTTTGCTGAAAATCTGCTTGGTGAAACTGCCAGTCTGAAATCCGCAATTGTTGATGGCGCCGATAGTTTGTTGCAGGCAGCTGATACAGCACTTGTTTGATGATGGAGTAAAACAAAATTATGAGCGAATTCATTGAGATTGATCGCGACGGTATGGTTCAACTCATTCGAATTAACCGGCCCGACAAGAAAAATGCATTGACCCGCTCTATGTACAAAGTGATGGCCAATGCTCTTGTGGAGGCAGACGAGGATGATCAAATTCGCTGCAGCCTGATCCTCGGCCAGCCGGAGATTTTCAGTGCCGGCAATGATATTATGGATTTCATGCAGGCGGCACAGGGCGGAGACGATCTGGGCCATGATGTGATCGCATTCTTGCGGGCCATCATTACAACACAGAAACCGCTTCTGGCCGGCGTTGACGGGATGGCGATTGGTATTGGCTCTACCATGTTGATGCATTGTGATGTGGTACTTGCTTCACCCCGGGCATATTTCAAGACACCGTTTCTTGATCTTGGCCTTTTGCCGGAGGCGGGCTCATCGCTGGTTGGGCCTGAATTGATGGGCTACAAGCGGGCCTTTGCACTTCTGGCGATGGGTGAGAAGTTTTCGCCGCAAGACGCTGTAGACTGCGGATTGGTGAGCAGAATTGTTTCCGACAATGATTTCGAGAACCAGGTGCTTGCGACCGCCCGTCAAGTGGCTGAAAGACCGCCGGAGGC
>QIIJ01000234.1 GCA_003232595.1 Aurantimonadaceae bacterium
GAAGCATATCGCGAACCACCCTTCGACAAGCTCGGGGCGGACGGGAAAATATAATTTCGGGGCGCTTCAGAACAACAAAAGCCGCGTATCTCTCCGCCATTAAGAAAATGGGGGAAAGCTGCAGCTTCTAGCGTCCTGAAAACCGGTCAAATTTCATTTCCTGCGGCGCACCGCGCAACTGCACGCCCTGTCTCGAAACCTGTGGTGAGGGGGCGCTATAGGCAGATGTTGGATTTTGGTCAAGGGGCGTGTTGGCGCAGGTCAGTTTGGGAAAGTTATAGGCTTTATCTTCCCGTCAAAACCTTTGGCCTTGGAAAGGCGGCAGGCTGAAAGGCTGGGCAGGGCGGCGCTCTATCGTGAAGGCAGAGCTCCCCGCCAACCGCACCTAACCTGCTTGTCTTTTTCCGGTTTCGGCCTGCTCGTTTTCTTGCGCACCTGTTTGCACGTCTTTGGCCTTGGCGCTGCTGATGTCGCTCAAGTCGGCTCTGATTTCTTTATTTTTCTCGTTGTCCGGCGCGATCCGTCCTTTGATATGGCTGGCCGGTATGGCTTTGCTGAACAAATAACCCTGCACCTGTTCACAGCCTTCTTCTTTGAGCTGGGAAAGCTGGTCATCGCGTTCGACGCCTTCCGCTGTCGTCACCATGCCAAGGCTGGATGCCAGACCGGTGACCGCGCGGATAATCGCCCGACAATCTTCGCGGCTGTCCACTTCTTCAACAAAACAGCGATCGATCTTGATTTTGTCGAACGGGAAACTGCGCAGATAATTAAGTGAACTATAGCCGGTACCAAAATCATCCAGCGCAATATGGACGCCCAAAGAGCGGATTTTATGGAGCAGCGCCACATTGGACTGGCTGTCCGCCATCAGCACGGATTCGGTAATTTCCAATTCCAGACGGTGCGGTTCTATGCCGCTGGCCGCAAGCGCGCCCACAATTGTCGGGATTAAATTAGCGCTGCGCATCTGGGTGGGGGAGAGATTGACCGACACGCTGAGATGGTCTGGCCAGTTTTTAACTTCATCCAGCGCGGTTCGCACCACCCATTCACCAAGCGGTACGATCAGACCAGTTTCTTCGGCGAGCGGGATGAAATCATTGGGCATAATCAGCCCTTTTTCCGGGTGATGCCATCGCAGCAAAGCCTCATAACCGACAGCTTCGCCGGTTTCGATATTGACCAGCGGCTGATAGTGAAGCTCCAGTTGATCGCGGCGCAGTGCAGAGCGCAGATCCATTTCAAGGTTGCGTTTGTCCTGCACAATAGTGTGCATACTGGCTTTGAACAGCGAAGAACAACCGCGGCCACGTTCCTTTGCATCATACATTGCCAAGTCTGCATTTTTAATCAGCTCTTCGGCGGTATTGCCATCATCCGGGCAGATGGAAACGCCGATGCTGACGCCTGACAGGATTGGTTGCCCATCAATCATGACCGGCTTTGACAATGTAGCGATGATTTTATCTGCGGTTGCAATCGCATCGTCGGTCGAATCTATACTGCGCAGCGAAACAGCAAATTCATCGCCGCCCAGACGCGCCACAACATCTTCTATTCCAATACTCGATTCCAGGCGATTGGCGATGGCTTTGAGCACCATATCACCCGCGCCGTGACCCAGGCTGTCATTGATGGATTTAAAATTATCCAGATCAAGATAGAGCACAGCCAATTGTTGGCCCTCCGGCAAGCGGCTAACCGAACGCTGCAATGACTGATCGAACAAAGCGCGGTTGGGCAAATCTGTCAGGCTGTCAAAATGGGCGAGGTGAGCGACACGTTCTTCGGCGCGTTTTGCCGCCGTAATATCAGTGGCGACACCGCGGAATATTTTGGATTCTGCATCTGTGCCTTGCACCAGACGCCCGGACAGGTTCCACCAGCGTAGCTCGCCATCAACCTGGATAGGGACATTAAGATCACGAAATGCTTGTCCGCCAAGTAAGGAATGACCGAGCATGTTGCGTTCGGTGCTGTCCTGAAACAGGTCAATCAAAGGCATGTTGTTAAGATCCTCAACCTCTCTCCCAGCAGCACCGGCAAACCGGGCGGAGGGGCGGATGATCTTGTGGTCTTCGCCAATTTCCCACAGCCAATCGGCGCTTTGTTCCTGATAGTCGTTCAACAACAGCTTGACCGTTTCAGCCGCATGTTTGAGATTGGTGGAATGGATGTGGCGCTGGGCAAAATTAAAGAAAAACAGGCGATAAATCCAGTCAATGCAAACTGCTGCTGTGAAGAGAAATCCGGCAGTAATAGCGCTTTCCATTGTTCCAAGCGCGAGATAGCTTGTTATCAACATGACGGTGAAGGTCGATATGAACAGGGTCTGTGCCTTCGGAATACTGCCATAAGAGAATCCGCCGATAAGCACACCCATAAGCACGCCGATAGCCACAAAACTGCTGTTCGCTATGGCCTCCGCAGCAAGCGGAATACCGATCAGCATCGCATAGGCCGAGGCAACAAATATTGCCTCCCACTGGATGGTTTTGAATTTTCGGTTCAGTGCGAGACGATCAACAACTTCATAATCGCGTGTGATGTTGAAGAAGCCCAAAATCGCGGCGATGGCAGCGCAGGCCATACCAAGAATTATAAATGCCGGAGGTGCGTAGACGGCAATATTGCCAAGCAAGAACAGAACGAATGGAATGGCGGCCATCAATCCAATGCGGGAGAGTTGCTCAAAGGATTTCAACTGCTCTTTGACGAAATTTTCATCTTCGGTTGCTTCGGAGTTGAGTTTGAAACTCCAGACCATTTTCTGCATTTCAAGAATTTTTTGTAGTGTTACGTTTTCACCCACAACGAAGACCCCGTTTACTTTAATTTACAACTCCGGCTGTCAAGTCAGCTAATGTCAACAGATTGTCATATGATTAATGCAATATTATATAGCTGGTCATGTAATCATGGTCGAAATTGGAAATAGGTCCTGACCCTAATCCATTTGCCTCAATAAGGGACTTAACCCGGACTTTGCTTTCAAGATAGCAAGGTTTGCCATATAAGCGGCTGGGCAATGAGGGGTTTGGAAATGAAAAAAATCTGTGGAGCAATTGTCGTCACAATTGCAT
>QIIJ01000225.1 GCA_003232595.1 Aurantimonadaceae bacterium
CCGGATCGCCTTCGACCCTGGCTCCATCATAAACATAACCAGACAGCAATTGCATTACGCCAGAACCGCCGATTGAAAAAAAGTTCATCAAAGTCACTCCCCGGCCAAGCAGATGTGGCGGGTAGTATGAACGCGCATGGGCCATCATGATGCCATAGCCAAGCCCCAGCATTGAGACCAGAATAAACAAAATACCCGTTACAATGACACCGGACAGCGGATAGATTGCCAGGGCTGCAATGGCACCAACCATAAGGAAATTGCCGATAACAACGACCCACTTCCGGGTATTGAAAATTGTATCCAGCGGCCCATACACGATGTTGGCCACAATCATTGCTACAGCAATCCAGAATGTAATTGCGCCAATTCCAAGCACGTCCAGGCCATATACATCACCAAAAAACGGGCCGGACCAGAGACCGCGCAAACCCACCGGGAGAGAGTAGGCAACCGCCATTATCGGTATAATCGGCCACAGTTGTTTGATTTTGAGCAAATCAAGGTAACTGCCCGAGCCGGTATTTGTAGCGGGCACCTTTTCAGGATTGCGCACCAGGACATATATTGCCACAGCAATTGCCAGCGTAACACCAGCCAATGCAAGCAGAACAGGGCGCCAGCCGAACCCTTCGGCCAATTGAGCAAGCGGGCTTGAACCAATGAGATTTCCTGCGCTGCCGAAGGCGATGAACCAGGAGATCAAGACGGCGAACCGGGATGCTGAATAGGTGCGTGCAAAAATGTAGACACTGGCCATCAACACGGGCGCACAGCCGATGCCAAGCATAGCCATTGCAAGGATGACCACCCACCCCGCCGTTGCAAATGAAAACACGACTGCACCGCCACCGGCAAACAATCCAAACAAAATACTGGCAGTCAGGCGCGGACCTGAGCGATCAAGCATCGGGCCCACAACAAATTGGGCCAGGCCAAATGCCACAAACCAGGTACCGAGTGCAGTACTTAACTGGCTTGCCGTCATACCAAGCTCAGAGGACAACACTGGCGACAGGACCGCCAGAAACGACCGATAAAACTGGCTCATAACGTATGAAAACGCAAGAATGACAAGACCGGCCATTTTGTCCCCAGTGGATATATCAACCAGCTTGCATAGAACTTGTCGAATGGCACGGCAAGCCATGAATGTTTAATTCAAAAGAAACCATCATTTTCTTTAGCCGGCGATCTCAGGGGAAATGTTTACTTTGTCCCGATATCAATCAGGCAAGTTTCTAACTTGTTAGGGGTAACGCTATGGAACAAAGTTTAAAAACCGCAGACTTTGCA
Organism: Aurantimonadaceae bacterium; assembly: GCA_003232595.1. Taxonomy (GTDB): domain Bacteria; phylum Pseudomonadota; class Alphaproteobacteria; order Rhizobiales; family Rhizobiaceae; genus SZUA-100. The sequence continues at coordinate 1,297 of QIIJ01000225.1, forward strand.
GAAAATAACGGCTCAGAGACGGCGCAAAACAGCACAGTGCAACAATCGGCGAACCCGGTGTCACATGACAAGCAAGTGCAGCAATCAGTTTCGCAAACTGCGGTCCCATCACAAACCAACCCGGCGCTCAGAATACCCCCTGCAAATTCCCCCTCTCCTGTTGCCCCCTCTCCTGTTGCCCCCTCTCATGTTGCTGAAGTCAGCGCACCGACTCAACCTCAGGTTCAGACACCTGCGCCAGTTGCAGAACTGCCACAAACTACACCGGCGGAAATGCAGGAAAAAATCCGAACCAGCCTGGTTGAAGACGAAAGACGCAATGCCACCCAAAATCAGAACCGGGCGATGGGCTATGTAATTTCATGCGACGGATCAAGAGTGGTTATTCATGCAGTTGCCGACCACGTCACAGACGACGAACAAACCCAATGGGCAATCGGGCGACTGATTTCAATCAATATGGGTAAATCCCGTATTGTTGGTCTGATCTACAAACTGGAATCCGGCAGCGGTACATGGGATGCCAAAGGCAATAATGCAATTATTGTGAGGGCCGAATTACAGGGTGAAGTTGTCGATGGAGATGAAACTACCAATCCTTTATTCAGGAAAGGCATTTCCAACTATCCTCATGTCGGAGCTGTTGCCCACCGCATCCGCGTTTCTGATTTGAAAACCATATACGAAAACACCGGGGGAAAATGCGCCAGTGTCGGTTCCCTGTCGCAGGATGCCTCAGTCTCTGCAATGATTTCGGTCGACCAGATGATCAGCAAACACTTTGCTATTCTTGGCTCCACCGGGTGCGGCAAATCTTCAGCCACAGCCCTTATCCTGCATCGTATCCAGGAACAAATGCCTGATTTACGCATACTTATCCTTGACCCGCACAACGAATATTCACGCAGCTTTCGTGATACCGGGTCAATCATTGATATCAACAGCCTTGATCTGCCACACTGGATGTTTCAGCTCGATGAATTTGCCGAGGTGCTTTTTCGAGGTGATCCTGGAACGGCTGCAGAAAAAGACGTATTGCGTGAACTCATTCCGTCTGCAAAAGCCCTCTATTCGCAAAATCAGGAAGGCGTCAGCCTGCGCCGTGCCAGTCGCTCTACTTCAGCAACAGCTGATACGCCGGTTCCCTATCGGATTTCAGATCTTCTGGGAGTGATCGACGAACAAATGGGCCTGCTCGATTCAGCCATGGACCGTTCGATACTCAAATCCCTGAAAGCCCGGATTGACACGCTGAGCAAAGACCCGAATTTCCGCTTCATGTTTTCCTCAAGGATGGTCACAAACAACGCCATCGAAGTTCTTGGCAAAATATTTCGCATTCCGGCGGAAGGAAAGCCGGTCAGCATATTGCACATGGCAGAAATTCCGGCCGATGTGGTAAGCTCACTGGTGTCAGTTCTTTGTCGTCTGGCCTTTGATATCACTCAAGTCTCGGATGGCCGGTTGAAAGTGCTTATCGTCTGCGAAGAGGCGCATCGTTATATACCTGAAGACAAGTCTCTTGGATTTGGTCCTGCCCGCCATGCCATTGCGCGAATTGCCAAGGAAGGCCGCAAATACGGCACCTATATTTGTATCATTTCCCAACGACCGGGCGAGCTTGATCCGACCATTCTTTCCCAGTGCAGCACCTTGTTTGCTCTGCGCCTTTCCAACGATACGGATCAGGACATCGTTAAAAAGGCGATTTCGGCATCTTCTGCAAGCACCGTTTCATTTCTGTCATCCATCGGCAACCGCGAGGCGATTGCATTTGGTGAGGG
>QIIJ01000143.1 GCA_003232595.1 Aurantimonadaceae bacterium
TGGTTCAGCGCCAAAACCCGCCGAGCGTGAACCAAGAGCACTTCACCATCTGGTGTAAGGGTTACCGAACGGGAATCCCGCCTGAAGATTGCGCGACCAAGCAATTCCTCAATCCGCTTTACCTGCATTGAAATTGCCGAAGGAGTTCGATGTACAACTTCGGCCGCTGACGAAAAATTCCCGGTTTCATAAATCGCCACCAGCGTTTTCATCAAATCCAGTTCCAGCAGGGGTGTTCTAATGGGGGGCGATATGTTCATGGCAAGCTTCTATCAATTTTTCTTAAGGTTAACCTCAATGCTATTCGTTTGATTGATATATTATTTTGCCGCATTGTCCATAGTGAAAGTTAAAGAAAATCAGGAGATTATCGCTATGAGTATCGAGGCTTTTGTTAAATTCAACCCAGAAAATGACATCCGGGTTTCTGGCATTTTGGCCAGCGTAACCCGCTTTCGGCCAGTTGGAACCTTGCTGAACTACCTGAAATTACGCAGGCAATGGCGGATTGACCGACAGGCGTTTGACAACCTGCTCCTGCTCAATGACGCAATTCTGCAAGATATAGGTACCCACCGGGAAGATGTGCTCCGGGCAAGCAGGCTGCCTTTGCGAAAAAATGCGGCACTTGAATTGAAGAAATTTTCGACGCCAGCCATTCCGCTGGGGAAGAAATATCAGCATATCCCTTGAATAACTCGTAATATAAATAACTTTATTACTTTTGATATTCCAATTTTTCTGTATATTTAAAGTATAGCTGCCACGCCAGAATAAATAAAGTTTTAACAATCCTGTGCTAATAGATATTCCGGGTAACACTCTTTGGAACGCCGGATCAATATCAAAATTATGGAAAATCGCTTATCCACCTCAAGCGTCGATGGCAAAATCGACAAACGCACACCGCGTCGAAAGCAGCTCAAGAAGGCTCTGGCTTCATACAATGATCAATCAATCTCGCTGGAGGTGGTTCTTCGTGACTTGTCAGAAACGGGTGTCAAACTGAAACTTAACGCAGATGACCCATTACCGGATCATTTCACCCTGTTCGTTCAGCTGGATGGCATTCTGGTTGACTGCGAAGTTGTCTGGCGCCGCGGACTTGAAATCGGTGCCCGTTTTGTTTCTGAAATCAAACAATCGAAGCCGACAAGGGTTCAAAACATCATCCCTACTACGGCGCACCGGAAAGCAACCCTTCGCAAGCGAACCTGATTGCCAATTTGGCAGCTTTTTATATCAGCACCTGAAACTGATTGCCTTCAAATGTATCCTGACCACGGCCAATCAGACTAATTGCGTCAAGAAACTTCCCGTCAAGGCCCAGCAGTTCATCGGCAAGCTCGATCATTTTTATATTTGGCGTCATCATAGGTGAAAGCGTGCGCAGTGAGGTCGCAAGTTCAAGCACATCTCGTGATGGATCGAGTGCCACGGCAATAATTGCCGCTGCCGCCGGAGATCGGCTGATGCCGGCCCAGCAATGGACAACGATCGGCAGTTTTTGATCCCAGTTTAGGGCAAAGCGAATGATGCGTTCGACATGATGCTGGTTCGGCAACACAAGCCCATCCTTTGGCGTGATGATGTCGTTAAACCGCAGGATCAGGTGATTGTCGGCTTCAATACCGGCTGGTCTGCTGAATTCTGTATCCATGCTCAGGAGAGACAATAGAAAGTTCGAGCCGGTTTGTTGCAGAGTTGCTTCAAGTTTGGTCAGCGGACAGACTGCAATAATCGTCACTGTGTTTTCCTGTCCAGCTGTTCAAACCGCTGTAAGAAGGCATCCTGTGCCGCCAGTGTCGCAAGCGGTTTGAGCGGCAGGTCTTCCGGAGAAAACCCTGACGGCCTGCCAAATATTTTTGCAGCTTCTCCGGTGGAAAATCCTGCAAGGGCGGTTGCTTCAAAATAGGCAGAAATTTTGTCGGCCTGCTTGATCTGCTTTTTCAGTCTGACCGGCATTATGGCAGGCAGGCCAAACCGCAGATGGATGGCTGATTGCAACCGCTCTTCAACCTCCTTGTAGTCGCCACCCATGACCGCCTTAAACGGCGAAATCATATCGCCGATGACATATTCAGCGGCATCATGCAAAAGTGTTGACAGGCACTGTGATGGCGTTGCCTTTGGCGCGCGCGCTGTAAATATTTCGTCAACCAGCAAAGAGTGCTGGGCCACCGAAAAAGCATGTTCGCCGCTGGTCTGGCCGTTCCAGCGGGCAACGCGGGCCAGTCCGTGGGCAATATCGGAAATCTCGATATCAAGCGGTGACGGGTCGAGTAGATCGAGCCTGCGCCCGGAAAGCATGCGCTGCCAGGCACGTGGGCTCTTGTCAACGGCCAATTTATTTACCCGCAAGGGCGATATTCGCCCAATCGGGAACTTTGGCTGTTACCTCGATGCTATCGATGATAACCGGATTGCCCTCGGCAATTGCATCGGTCAGCCGGTCAATCCGCACCATGGCGAGGCCGTTACTGCCAATTACCGAGCCAAGTGTGCCAATGGTCTTGCCCCCGGCTTCCACGGCAGCGCCTGTGCAGGGAAGATCGGATTCGGCCTGCACTTTTACAATCCGCCGTCGTGCTGTGCCCCGGTGTTTCATGCGCGAGACCACTTCCTGGCCCACGTAACAGCCTTTTTCAAAGGCAACACCTGCACCTTTGGTTCCAAACTGGTCCATCATTGCGTCATGGGGAAATGCTTCACCATAGGCAAAATCATGCCCGCCCTGCGGCATGCCGATGTCGATCCGGTAGGCGTGATACTCCTCAAGCGTGGCATTGGTTTCACGGTTTTTGTCAACAGCCCGCCAACCCATTGCAGCAAGCCGGGGGTCGGCAAAACCATTGCCCGGCGGCTTGCCATCCCAAATCCCGTAGACCGCGTTACCATTGCCCATAGCAGCTATATCCACTGCCGTGCGGAGTTTGTAGAATGTCATGCGTTTGACAAAATCGGCGACAATTTCAGCATCCATGTCGAACACAAAGCCTCCAGCCACACGCATACAGAAAAAATCAAACAGAATTTTCCCCTGCGGCATCAGCAGCGCACCAAATGTAACATCTCCCTTGCCAAGCACTTCCACATCGCATGTCACAAGGTTTTGCAGGAAGTCGGTTGCCTCCTCGCCATCAATGCGCACCAGGGCGCGGTCTGTCAGTCTGGCGGTTTTCATCGCTTTTCCAGCCTTGCATTGCATCAGATGCCTGATTAATACCAAAGGGACGGGACAGCAAGGGTGCGATTGGCATGGCCGAGACATTTGACACAATTTTTGAAAACGGCACACTGGTCAATCAGGATGGTGTGGGCGAGCG
>QIIJ01000632.1 GCA_003232595.1 Aurantimonadaceae bacterium
AGGCATCGTGGCCTCCATCGAATCCAACAATCCGATGTGAATCACAACCTGCTGATATCACTCAACTACTTTTAAATCAGGCTCTTAGAAATCCAACAGCCAATAGTTACAAAATGAATTATGCGACAACTTCTTTTTCAATGTAGGAAATTCAACTATTTTCTGTGCGCAACTTTTCAATATTCATTGCGGAGTATCGAGCATTTATTCTCCGCATCGTGTGCGGATATAATCCTTGCTTATGCGGTGAATAATCGATATATTCTCTGCATGAGATGCGGAGATTATGACATATATCCATGAAAGAGACGATTGGCCTACGTTCCACTGGGGTGAAGGGGCGTTAGCGGCCAAGCTGGCAGATGTTCGTCACCGACAAGGGCGGCTGCTTGGGCGTATGGAAAGCCTAGGCTTTGATCTGCGGAACGAAGCCATGCTCAGCACTTTGACTCAGGATGTAGTCAAGTCCAGCGAAATCGAAGGCCAATTCCTTGATGCCGATCAGGTTCGCTCCTCGATTGCGCGGCGGCTTGGCATTGATATTGGTGCGCTCACTCCTGCTAATCGTGATGTTGAAGGCATTGTTGAAATGATGCTGGATGCAACGGGAAATTTTAACAAGCCTTTGAATACCGAACGACTTTTTGACTGGCATGCATCTTTGTTTCCTACGGGGCGCAGTGGCATGAGCCGAATTGTTGTTGGTGCGTGGCGCAACGATAGTTCTGGAGCAATGCAGGTTGTATCTGGCGCAATCGGGCGCGAACGCGTTCACTTTCAAGCCCCAGAGGCAGCGCGGCTCGACAAAGAAATGAACGCCTTTCTAAAGTGGTTTGAAAAAAAATCAGAAACTGATCCGGTATTGAGGGCGGCAATTGCCCATCTGTGGTTTGTTACCATACATCCGTTTGAAGACGGCAATGGCCGTATTGCGCGGGCGATTGCTGATATGGCACTTGCCCGTTCGGAAAATAGTCGGCGGCGCTTTTACAGCATGTCGATGCAAATCCGAAATGAGCGAAACGCCTATTACCAGATACTTGAAACCACCCAGAAGGGCGATCTTGATACTACCCAATGGCTGGACTGGTTTTTAGGATGCCTGGGCAGGGCAATAGATGGTTCAGAGACCATCCTGGAGAAAGTTATTGCCAAAGCGCAGTTCTGGGAAAAACACGGTAAGAAAGCCCTCAATCCCCGCCAGCGGGAAATGCTCAATCGTTTGCTGGATGACTTCAAAGGCAAGTTGACCTCATCGAAATGGGCAAAAATTGAAAAATGCTCCCCTGATACGGCCTTACGCGATATCAATGAACTGATCAGATTTGGTATTCTGAAGAAGGACGCAGGAGGCGGGCGCAGCACCTCCTATTCGCTGGTGCAGAGTGCGCAATGAGTTATAGGAAAATGGCTTATAACTCAGTGAACCATGGTTCGTTTTGCAGGGCGCAGCGTAAAGGTGTGTCGATATAATCGGGTGCCTTCCGTATGTAATCAGCAGCCTTTTGCTTATCGCAGGTTTTCAGGTCGTGAAGATGCCGGATGGCCATCTCAATGGAGAAATTTGCCGTTTTCTTTTCTCCAAAATTACCAAGCAAAGCGTCTACAAATCTAGGGGCACCTCAGGCATTGTTATATATGAACGACTTTTGAACCAGACTCTAAAGAGAAAACCCAGGGATGCTGTGGATACTTTGCAAGAGGGATAAATTTTCATTGGCGGTCGGAAAGTTGTACGATAATCACGAAATTGGGTGTCATCTGGGAATATCGGTTAATTGTCTCTATATAGTGATCGGAGACAGAGTGGAACAAGGAGCAACCCTATTCGCATTTGGCAGATGTTGTCGACATTCTTTGGAGTTGGAGGTACGACAGGACACGCAGATGCCTTTGGCCTCGACTGGATTACCGACGTCAAACGTTGCTGGTCGTCAGGTGAGGAGGCGATCATTATCGACGTCGGGGCAAACGTCGGGAAAATCACGCGACGTCTTGCGACCGAATTTTCGGGGCAGCAAGTTCACGCGTTCGAACCCGTGAGCAGTACCAGAGAGACGCTTCGCGCCAACGTCGGTGGTCTATACAACGTTATCATTCACCCCGAAGCGCTCGGCGACGAACTTTCTTCGCTCCGGATGACCGTAAAAAAGAACTCCGAGATCAACCTTATCGTGCCGACCAGCCAAAGCACACGCGAGGAAGTCGAAGAGGTCACCGGCAGTACAGTCGATCATTTTCTTGCCAGCATTGGCAATCCGCCTGTCGGACTACTAAAAGTCGATGCGGAAGGTTACGATATCAAGGTCATCCAGGGTGCCTCAGACTGCATCGCCCGCGGGGCAGTCGATTTGGCTGTCGTTGAATGCACGTTCAATCCTCGAGGGGCTCCTCACGTTGATGTCCTTGAGCTATTGACGACGATGCGGCTGCTGGGCTTTGAAGTTGTGGCGGTCTACAGCGAGAACGTCGGAATGTTCTGCAGGGGATCAGGGTACAGTGACATTTTGTTCGCATATCGCAGCAGACAGAAACAGCAGTAGGCTCACCGCCCGCTCCCAACTTCTTTGGTTCGTAGCACGAGCTGTAGTCGTGTCTTCGGATGGACGCTATGACGAGTGATGGCATTTATTCAATTGAATTCTTTACCCGATAAATAAGGACCCCTGACCGATAACGACCTCAATCGGCCTCGCCATGTGTGTGGCTGGTCCCGCCCGGTTGACAGCAGGCCAGGCCGGACGCTTACGCCTTGAAGTCTGACCGGCTTCGATTAACCGAACTACACCGCCCTCCGGGGTGATTTTATCACGAGGTTTCACCATGCGCGACAATATTGCCGATTGGTTGGCCCAAGTGCTCCAAACGAAAGCGATTATGTCGACTTTCCGCGCAATCCAGGCGGGGCGACTAGGGTGTGAACCCAATTTAGTATCCACTCCTCGGGTCTAAACCCCCCGACTTCAGTCGGGCCGCTTTAGCGTGATGAAATGAAGAATGACCATACTCTGCGGAAA
>QIIJ01000076.1 GCA_003232595.1 Aurantimonadaceae bacterium
GCATCAAGGTGACAGGCCCGGGGAAAATACAGCCCGGCAATTACCTTGGGAGAGAGGTTTGGCTCAAGCTCCTGTAAAGCTTTAGCTCCATACCACTTGAGATTTGAACTTGACTCTGAATGAAACTCGGCAAGCACCTGTAACTTATTATGGTTTTCCAATGTTGCCACATGAACAACACCATCGTTACGAAAGCCAAAAGCTATACCTGACTCCTGCTCCAGCTTTGCAGCATATTGAGGCCATTTGCCAAGTGCGGCCCATTCCAGCGCCCGCAGTTTTCCGCCGCCCGGGCGTGGTTCCAGCCATGCCCCGGCTGCGCCACTTGCACCATTGGCAATTTTATTCTTTTCCAGGATTGTTACATCGGCTCCCGAGGCCGCGAGTTCCCAGCCAAGAGAAAGTCCGGCAATGCCTGCCCCGATGATGGTTATCATTGCTCGATCTGCACAATATTATTTTGTTCCTGTGGAGCCATAACCGGCCACTCCCCTGGCCGTGTCTGACAGGGCGAATACCTCGTTCACCATCACTTGCACCACCGGTGCAACAACCATCTGGGCAATGCGCATGCCGCGTGTTATCTCAAACGGTTCATCACCGTGGTTGATCAACAGCACTTTTATTTCACCACGATAGTCAGCATCAATTGTACCTGGAGAATTCAGCACTGTGATGCCATGTTTGAATGCGAGGCCAGAGCGTGGCCTGATCTGGCCTTCATGATTTTTAGGCAGCTCTATTGCCAGGCCGGTTGCAACCAACATTCTTCTTCCAGGTTCAATGATCAGCGGTATGTCCTGATCAACCGCTGCACGCAGATCCAGGCCAGCCGCTTCATTGCTTTCATAACATGGCAGCTGCAAATCATTGCCATGGGAAAGACGAATGATGGACAGGATTGGTTTGGACATAGGGCTAGCCTGACTGAAAATCTGTCGGCACCCTATTCCCGCCCTTGCCGCAAAACCAGAGCAAACCCTGCTCGTCAACAGCTGAGGCAGTTATTCAGCTGCTTCATTGTGCACCGAGGGATTGTTGGGATGGGTTGTCCAGTTGGCATATTCATCAGGAACCGGTTCATTGGTGCGCGGGTCGATGCCCGAAATCTGCTCCATAGAAATACAGTCTTCGACCGGGCAAACACTGACACACAGATTGCAGCCAACGCATTCCTCGTCAATCACTTCGAAGCCGCGCGCTCCATCGATTGTCTGGCTGATTGCCTGGTGGGATGTATCCTCGCAGACAATGTGGCAGCGCCCACACTTGATGCATAAATCCTGATTGATTACAGCCTTGGTGACATAATTGAGATTGAGATATTGCCAGTCTGACATATTGGGTACAGCCAGCCCCCTGAATTCCTCAATGCTCGAATAGCCCTTTTCATCCATCCAGTCGGAAAGGCCCTCAATCATTTCCTCGACGATCTTGAAACCATAGGTCATGGCGGCAGTGCAAACCTGCACCGAGCTGCAACCAAGGGCAATAAATTCGGCTGCATCGCGCCAATTCGTGATGCCACCGATGCCGGATATCGGTAGATTGGCAGTTTCTGCATCGCGGGCAATTTCTGCCACCATATTGAGTGCAATGGGTTTTACTGCCGGACCACAAAACCCTCCGTGGGAGCCCTTGCCGTCAATCGTTGGAACAGGTGCAAAATTATCGAGATCAACACTGACAATCGAATTGATGGTATTGATCAAGGATACTGCGTCAGCGCCACCTTGATGGGCGGCGCGGGCGGGAAAACGAATATCGGTGATATTTGGGGTAAGTTTGACGATCACCGGCATATCGGTGGTTTCCTTGCACCAGCGGGTAACCATCTCAATATATTCAGGTACCTGGCCAACAGCAGAACCCATGCCACGCTCGCTCATTCCGTGGGGGCAGCCGAAATTCAGTTCGATGCCATCGGCTCCGGTATTTTCCACCATCGGCAGAATTTCCTTCCATGCGCTTTCCTCGCACGGCACCATAAGCGAGACGATCATGGCCCTGTCCGGCCATTCTCGTTTGACCTCGGCAATTTCCTTCAGATTGGTCTGCAGCGGTCGATCGGTGATAAGTTCAATATTGTTGAGACCGAGCAGGCGCCTGTCCGACCCATAAACGGCTCCATAACGCGGACCATTGACATTGACTACCGGTGGACCTTCTTCCCCTAATGTCTTCCACACAACACCTCCCCACCCGGCCTCAAACGCCCGGATGACATTGTATGCCTTGTCAGTTGGTGGAGCGGATGCCAGCCAGAACGGATTTGGAGACTTGATGCCCTGAAAATTAATTGAAAGATCAGCCATTGTTCGCTCCCGTTAGTGCGCGGTGTATGCTCATTGCCGCAATTTTTCCGTCTTCGACCGCAGTAACGGTAAGGTCTTCGCCACCCGCAATGCAATCACCTCCGGCCCAAACATCATTGCGTGACGTGCGACGCTCTTCATCCACTTTGATGCGGCCTCCTTCCAGTTTCAGACCAGTTTCTGTAAGCGGATTTTGATCAAGTTTCTGACCAATTGCCTTGAATACCATATCAGCCTCAAGGGTTGTGTAGTCACCAGTGGATTTCAGATTACCATCAACCAAAGATGTACGCTCCATCACAATGCCACAGATATTTCCTGCTTCATTCAGTTTTAGTTCAGCTGGCTGGAGAAAATGGCGAATGACAACTCCATGGGTCTGTGCAAGCTCCTGTTCAAAACCGGATGCACCCATTTGCTCCGCTCCCCGGCGATAGGCAATTGTCACTTCAACTGCGCCAAGTAATTTCGTTTGCACGGCCACATCAATTGCTGTCATGCCACCACCAATGACGACAATTTGTTGGCCAACCGGTAGTTTTGACAGATCATCAGCCTGACGCAGATTGGCAATATAATCGACGGCATCGAGACAGCCGGGCGCGGTTTCACCCGCCAGCCCGAGAGAATTGACATCGCCAAGGCCGACGCCAATGAAAACCGCATCAAATTCACCGCAAAGGTCGCCAATCTGGATTTCT
>QIIJ01000527.1 GCA_003232595.1 Aurantimonadaceae bacterium
CCGAAGGTGCATTTGGTGAAAAACTCGGCCTTGGCAATGACTGGGCTGCAAATGTCATCAAGGCTGTCGGCAATTACGGCGAAACATTCGAGCGCAATGTTGGCCCGAATACCGAGCTGAAACTGCCACGCGGTGTTAACGCACTGTGGTCAGCTGGTGGCCTGCAATACGCACCGCCAGTTCGCTAAGGCGATAACTACTTTGAAATCCGGCCGATTTATTCGGCCGGGTTTTGTTTTCTTATATTACGATTTCAATATATTACGCACTTCAAAAATTGGCTTTACGACCGCAGTCAAGACGGTCGGGAGCGCTTGAATCTGGCGTGAACGAACAAAGTATAATCGCCTAACGGCGAGGACTACAGGCGAGGGGAAATGGCAGTACAAGAAGTGGCTTCGACACCTGAAACGTCGAAAGTGGCCCTGTTTAATGATCCAAAAGTCAGAAGCTGGATATTTCAGATTGCACTGATTTCGGTGATCGGCTGGGTGCTGTATTCCATGGCAATGAATGCCGCCACCAACCTGGAAAGACAGGGCATTGCCGGTGGCTTTGGTTTCCTTTCCAACGAGGCCGGTTTTGGCGTGAATTTCTCGCCCTTTATCGCCTATACAGAGATTTCCAGTTACGGCACTGTTTTCTTTGTCGGCCTGCAGAATACTCTTGTCATTGCTTTTGTTGGAATTATTCTAACCACATTTCTTGGCTTTTCTCTTGGTGTTGCGCGGTTGTCATCCAACTGGGTCATCAGCCGCATGGCCTATGTCTATGTGGAGATATTAAGAAATGTACCTTTGTTGCTGCAAATTTTCATTTGGTACAAAGGCGTTTTGGCGCTCTTGCCGACAGCAAAAAACTCACTGGATCTTGGCATATTTGGCTCTATGAATGTGAAGGCCTATTTCGGACCAAAACCGATTTTTGCCGAGGGTGCAGGAACTGTCGCCATTGTGTTTTTGGTGGCAATCATCATCTCAATTTTAATTGCCAGGTGGTCGAAGAAACGACAGATGGCAACCGGGCAGAGATTTCCGGTGCTGTGGACAACTCTTGGTCTGATTGTCCTGCTGCCATTGATTGCCTATTTCATCGTCGGGCAGCCGCTATCCTTTGAATACGCGGTCGATGGCCGGTTTGGGCCGCGTGGCGGCATGCCGGTTCCACCGGAATTTACAGCTCTGCTGCTGGCCCTGGTGACTTATACCGCTGCATTTATTGCCGAGATAGTCCGGGCCGGAATTTTGGCGGTGGACCGGGGGCAAACAGAAGCGTCTTATGCGCTTGGGTTACGCCCGGGGCAAACCCTGCGATTGAACATTATTCCGCAGGCCATGCGGGTGATCATTCCACCGTTGACCAGTCAGTATCTCAATCTGACCAAGAATTCGTCTCTGGCAGTGGCAATCGCCTATCCGGATTTAACGTCAATTTTCGCTGGCACCGCGCTAAACCAAACCGGACAGGCGGTGGAGATTTTGTTTATAACCATGATGACCTATCTGGCACTTTCGATAATGACATCGATGTTTATGAACTGGTATAACGCCAAAATGGCTCTTGTAGAGCGATAGGAGAGAATGAACAATGTCTGACACTCCTTCAACTGGTGTTGTAAACGTTAGCTTCGTTAGAAAGCAAATGGATCCGGCGATGCCGCCGCCGACATCAGAATCCGGTGTTATTGGCTGGATGCGCAAGAACCTGTTTTCAAGTGTTCCCAATACATTGTTGACGCTTTTTGCTTTCTATCTGATTTATCTTATTGTTCCGGGGTTTCTGAACTGGTCTTTGTTTGACGCGGTTTGGAGCGGCACCGACCGGCTGGCCTGTGCAACAACATTCCAGGGCGGCAAACTGGCGGAAGACTGGAGCGGAGCTTGCTGGCCATATATTGGTGCGTATTTTAAACAGTTCATCTATGGGCGTTATCCGAGCGAAGAGCTGTGGCGGGCCAATCTTGTTTTTGTAATTTTTGCTATCGGATTAATACCCCTGCTCATGCCAAATATCCCGTACAAACGGGAAAACCTGATTCTGATGCTCGGTGTTTTTCCAGTCGTTGCATTTATTTTGCTGTTAGGTGGCAATCTGTCCTACTCTGGGTTTCTGCTGCCAAACGCGCTGATTGCACCATCCCTGTTCAAGTTCTGGCTCGATTTTGCAATTTTAACCCTGGTATTCTGCGGTATCGCCTATGGAATGGCGCGAGCAACGGATTCTGATCCGGTGCCGGCAATCAAACAAACCCTGATTGCCATGGCTATTCTGGCTGCGGTTTTGCTGGTGGCCGCAGTGGATTTTGGTCTGGCAGAGGTTGAAACCGACAGATGGGGTGGTCTGCTGTTGACCATGGTCATCGCCATTACCGGCATCGTGGCTTCTCTGCCGCTTGGTGTCTTGCTGGCGCTTGGCCGTCAGTCGGACATGCCAATTGTTCGCCTGTTTTCGGTCATATTTATTGAAGGCTGGCGCGGTGTTCCGTTGATTACAGTGTTGTTCATGTCGTCTGTCCTGTTGCCGTTGTTCCTGCCGGATGGCGTGACTTTTGACAAACTTTTGCGGGCTCTGATTGGTGTTGCACTGTTTTCAGCCGCCTACATGGCTGAGGTGGTGCGCGGCGGTTTGCAAGCAATCCCCAAGGGCCAGTATGAAGGCGCGATGGCGCTTGGCCTCAGTTACTGGCAGTCAATGCGGATGATTATTCTGCCTCAGGCTCTGAAAATTGTGATCCCGGGAATTGTGAACACCTTTATCGGCCTGTTTAAAGATACGACCCTGGTTTCCATCATCGGATTGCTGGACGTTCTTGGCACAATCAATGCTTCGCATGCGGATTCCAAATGGGCAACACCGGTGCAGGCACTGACAAGTTATTTGTTCGGGGCCGCGCTGTTCTTTGTCTTCTGCTTCATGATGTCTCGTTATTCGATCTTCATGGAACGAAGGCTGGACACCGGACATAAATCGTAAGGGACGCACTATGGCCAAGAAATCGAAAATA
>QIIJ01000217.1 GCA_003232595.1 Aurantimonadaceae bacterium
TGACCGTCAATCGAAGCCTGCCAGGACAGAAACTCCTCAACCGTCAAAGTATAGCGGCTGCAAGCCTCTTCTAGGCTCAACAATCCACCACGAACAGCGGCAACAACTTCCGCCTTGCGGCGAATTACCCATCGCTTTGTGGATGTGGGTGGCAAATCGGCTACCGTCAGCGGACTGCCATCAGGACCAATAACATATTTTACGCGCGGACGCATTGGTTCGGTCATTCTACTCTCTACTCAATACACTACAAAAGAGACCTTACTTCCGTCACATTAGCCGCAACGATTTAATAATTAGCTAAACACCTCTCAACAATTTGGTAACACTTTCTGGAAGTGCCCCGCACAAGCACAGCACTCCTGTTCAAACCCGGGTTTGTATTGCAATCAACCAGCTGCTTCTTCTTTGCCGTCACCAGCGTCAGTTTCAGCGGCCACTTTTTCATCAGCCTGAACTTCCGAGAATTTTGGACCGCCCTTGGCAAGACCTACCATGGCCGGGCGCAACACTCTTGTGCCGATGGTATAACCCTCCTGAACAACCTCAATCACCATATTGTTTGGCAATTCCGGATTGGGCACTTCATACATGGCCTGATGAAAATGCGGGTCGAATTTCTCACCTTTCGGATTGAGCTTTTTGACACCATTTTTTTCAAGTGCATTGAGCATTTCCCGCTCGGTCATTTCCACACCCTCAATCAGCGTGGTCAAGCCGGTATTGCCTTCTTCCTTGGCCTCGTCAGGAACGGCCTCGGTGGCACGGCGCAGATTGTCGCTGACACTCAGCATATCGCGGGCGAAATTTGCAACCGCATAGGCCTTGGCATCTGCAACTTCTTTTGTCGTGCGACGGCGCAGGTTTTCCATTTCCGCAACTGTACGCAGCATCTTGTCCTTGAGTTCCTCGATTTCAGCCTGCTGTTCGCCAATAATATTGTGCATGGCTTCAACCGGATCTTCTGCCGGCGGCTTAATTTCATCAGGCTCAATTGCATCAAATTCAGCCTGTTCTTCGGCAGCCTGACGCTCTTCTTCAGCCGCCGGGTCATCAAACAATGCGTCTTCAGGATTTCCAGACATACTTATTTCCATTGTTAGGGAAAGTTGCTACTTGATTGGGATATCAGCTTTTGACGGGAAAAAATCAAGGGCTTCAACGATATTATCCAAGAATACGACTGACCACCTGGGCGGTGTAATCAACCATCGGGATTATTCGGGCATAGTTCAGCCGCGTCGGGCCGATGACGCCGACAGCGCCAATGATGCGCTGTTCGCTGTCGCGATAGGGGGCGACAACCACCGATGAACCGGAAAGCGAAAACAACTTGTTTTCAGACCCTATGAAAATACGCACCCCCTCGCCTTCCTCGGTCAAATCGAGTAATTGCATCAATCCCTGTTTGGATTCCAGTTCATCAAACAATTGCCGCAGGCGGTCAAGATCATTATCGCTGCTCATCTCATCAAGCAGATTGGCCCGACCACGCACGATCAGTTGCAGGGGCTGGCTGGCAGAAGCGCCGGCCCAGGTTGCAAGGCCCTGATCGACCAGCGATTGGGCAAGGCTGTCCAATTCGCGCCTTGTCTGGTTGTGTCTTCTTGTGATTTCCTCTTTTGCCTCGCTCAAGGTGCGCCCGGCTACATGGGTGTTAAGAAAGTTTGAGGCTTCAAGCAGGGTCGATGTGGTAAGACCCGGGGGCAGGTCGACAATGCGGTTTTCAACCTTGCCATCCTCGCCGACAATGACAACAAGCGCGCGCGCGGGTTCAAGGCGGACAAATTCAATATGTTTCAGCCGCAGATCCTGTTTGCCTGATATTACCATCCCGGCACCCCTGGTAAGACCGGACAACATCTGGCTGGCTTCAGTCAAGACCTGGTCAATCGACTGGCCTGATTTGGCCTGGCTGACCTGATTTTCGATATTGGTGCGTTCTTCATTGGTGAGGTCGCCAATTTCCATGAAACCATCAACAAAATAACGCAATCCAAGTTCTGTCGGCATGCGTCCCGCACTTGTATGGGGGGCGTAGATGAGACCAAGTTGCTCCAGATCAGTCATCACATTGCGCACGGATGCCGGTGATAATGCTATCGATAGCTGTTTCGACAGGTTGCGCGAGCCCAAGGGTTCCCCGCGCACAAGGTAGGATTCCACGATGGTGCGAAATATATCCTTTGATCGTTCGTCAAGTGGTTGCAATTTAGCAGTACCCTTTTGCCTGATTTAATCAAAGGCAGATTACCTTTGATTGATTTTCTCTCACGGCTGATCCAATGCTGACGCATCGGGCCTGCGAGTTCGTGCCGCATTGGCGGCGGTTCGCCGTTTGCTCACCAGGCGGCAAAATCAACTACTGGTCATCAATATTGCCGTAAATTCAACCCCAATATAGATATGCCTGCCGTTCTGGCAATATAAAGCGGGTCAATCAGCAATTTGCTGTTTGCACCTCGTGCATTGTCTGGCTACAAGCGCCTCAACAAATGTGCAAATTACGGAGTGCCCAATGCGGCCATCAAAACGTCAAGACAATCAAATGCGAGCGGTTGCAATCGAGCCGGGTTTTTCCAAACATGCGGAGGGTTCCTGCCTGATCAAGTTCGGTGATACCCATGTATTGTGCACCGCCAGCCTGGAAGAACGGGTACCGCCGTGGTTGCGCGGCGGCGGCAAGGGCTGGGTTACGGCAGAATATGGCATGCTGCCACGCTCTACCGGCGGGCGGATGCGACGGGAAGCCAGCGCCGGCAAACAATCGGGCCGCACAGTCGAAATTCAGCGGTTGATCGGGCGCTCATTGCGCGCGGTTGTGGATATGGAAGCCCTCGGTGAGCGTCAGATTTCGATCGACTGCGATGTTATTCAGGCAGATGGCGGCACCCGCACAGCGTCAATCACAGGAGCATGGGTCGCCTTAAAAGAATGTATCAATTGGATGGAAGCACGCTCGATGGTCTCAAAACCCGTGTTGAAAGATCATGTGGCGGCAAGCGGCAATCTCCTGCGGGATTTACAATGATAATCCGGTTCTTGATTTGGATTACGCTGAAGATTCCACTGCTGAAACCGATGCAAATTTTGTCATGACTGGCTCCGGCGGCATTGTTGAAATTCAAGGCACGGCGGAAGGCGACCCTTTCAGCGAAGATGAATTCAATAAATTGATGGAACTTGCCAAAAAGGGAATAGGCGAGCTGATAGATTTACAAAAACTCTCGATTTAGCGGAATTCGACTGTGCGGAAACTGACAGGCCCAGAACTGGTAGTCGCAAGCCACAATGCAGGCAAGGTGCGCGAGATTGCCCAGTTGATTAAGCCATTCGGACTGAGAGCACTTTCAGCCGCCGAACACAATCTCGATGAACCGGACGAAACCGGCGTAACTTTCGAGGAAAATGCCTATATCAAGGCCC
>QIIJ01000192.1 GCA_003232595.1 Aurantimonadaceae bacterium
CAGATGTGTTTTGCACAATAGAAGAAGGTGTCAGGGGTAAACGCGCCGCAGACTGGAATCTGGTGGATGAGGTGGTGCCCAATTCCAGGTTCGATGCAATCGTCGAAGAACGGGCAAGGGAGTTTGCTTCACGCTCCAACCGGCCATCTTCAACCAAAGGCATTGAACTTACAAAACTGAAACGGCATTTTACTGAAGATGGTTCGGTGTCGTATTCAACTGTGGAGGTCAGTATCGACCGGGCTGCCGGTATTGCAACCATTCATATTGCCGGGCCAGCGCAGGCGCCGCACTCATCAACCGGGGAATTGCAGGGGGAAGGGGCGGCAACGTGGATGTTGCGATGCGCCCGCGAGCTTGATGATGCGATATTGCATCTGCGGTTTAATGAGCTTGAGATTGGCGTCCTTGTCTTCAAGACCTCTGGTGATCCGGAATTGCTCAAAGCCCACGAGAATTTTCTCATGGAGAACAAAGATCATTGGCTTGCCAATGAAATCCTGCTGTATTGGAAGCGGGTACTCAAGCGGCTTGACCTGACATCGCGTTCCCTTGTTGCTCTTGTTGAGCCGGGTTCCTGTTTTGTCGGAACGCTCGCCGAAATCCTGTTTGCAGTTGATCGCTCATACATGGCGGATGGAGAATTTGAAGGGGACAACCGTCCGATTGCTGCCATTGAGTTGAGCCCGGCAAATTTTGGCGGATACCCGATGTCCAATGGTCTCACCCGGCTTGAAACACGTTTTTTGGGTGCGCCGGAAAAAGTTTCGCAGGCTCGCTCAAAAATGAATTCCCGTCTTGTCGCTGAAGATGCAAGTGAACTGGGACTGGTGACCTTTGCCTTTGACGACATTGACTGGGACGATGAAATTCGTGTGTTTCTTGAAGAGCGGGTGAGTTTTTCACCTGATGCACTGACCGGGATGGAAGCAAATCTTCGCTTTGCCGGCCCTGAAACCATGGAAACACGGATATTCGGGCGATTGACAGCGTGGCAGAACTGGATATTTCAACGACCAAATGCGGTTGGTGAGACCGGTGCACTGCAGCGTTACGGTACAGGCATTCGCGGAAAATTCGATAAGCGCCGGGTTTAGCAAATATATGAAGTGGAGAATATAATGTCCGACTTGATCAATGTAAATTACGATACCCGAATTCCCAACAATGTTTCGCTGTCAACTGACAGGCGTGTTCTAAAGGCGCTGGAGCGCTGGCACCCTGGATATATTACATGGTGGAAAGGGCTGGGTCCGGTAGGGTTTCAGGAAAGCAATGTATATTTGCGCACAGCAGTCAGTGTTGGTCCCAAAGGCTGGGCCAAATTCGATTATGTGAAAATGCCGGACTACCGTTGGGGTATCTTGCTGGCACCGCAAGTTGAGGACCGTACTATTCCGTGTGGAGAACATTATGGTCAACCTGCCTGGCAGGATGTACCCGGTGAATACCGTTCCATGTTGCGGCGGCTGATTGTTATTCAGGGCGATACAGAACCGGCGTCAGTCGAGCAGCAACGTTTTTTAGGCAAAACCGCGCCATCACTTTACGACATGCGCAACCTGTTTCAGGTAAATGTCGAGGAGGGCAGGCATCTGTGGGCAATGGTGTATCTGTTGCAAAAATATTTTGGTGCAGACGGGCGCGAAGAAGCCGATGATTTATTGCGCCGACAGTCCGGCTCGGAAGAGGCTCCCCGCATGCTCGGCGCGTTCAATGAAGAAACGCCCGACTGGTTGTCATTTTTCATGTTTACATATTTCACCGATCGTGATGGCAAGATGCAATTGGAAAGCCTGGCACACGTTTTATGCTGACTGAAGAGGCCCACCACATGTTTGTCGGTGAAACCGGCGTTGGCCGTACAATTCAGCGTACCTGCGAAGCAATGAATGAAGCCGGTATCACAGACCCTTACGATATCGACAAAATACGCACCCTGGGCGTGATTGATTTGCCCACGATCCAGAAGAAACTCAATCTTCACTACACACTGTCATTGGATCTGTTTGGCCGTGAAGTCTCAACCAACGCTGCCAATGCATTTAATGCCGGGATCAAAGGGCGGTATCAGGAAATCAAGATTGATGACGACCATCAGTTAAAGGATGCGACCTATGCTGTATCGGAATTTACCGATGGCAGAATTGAAATAAAGGATGTTCCTGCCCTGACCGCGATTAACATGCGTTTGCGTGATGACTATTCCCGCGATGCCAGCGGCGGTGTCAAACGCTGGAACAATATTATCGCCAAACACAATATTGACTATCAGATGGAGTTGCCACACGAAGGTTTCCATCGCCAGATTGGTGTTTACACCGGTGCCCCGATCACGCCAAAAGGAGCTGTTGTTTCCAGCGAGGAGTGGGACAGCAGACGCGATGACTGGCTGCCATCAAAAGCCGATGGAGATTTTATCCAGTCGCTGATGAAACCTGAATGGGAAACCGGCAAATACGCCAGTTGGATTGCACCACCCCGGATTGGTATTGACAACAAACCTGGCGACTTTGAATATGTGCAGTTGCACATGGCATAGGACTGAAGGAATGGGCAGAAATTAAAGAAAATGCAGTAAAAGAATTGATGGATACTCCCGTAAAACAACATCTGATTGATCCGGAGATTTGCATCCGGTGTTACACCTGCGAGGAAAGTTGCTCTGTGGGTGCAATCAGTCATGACGAAAACAATGTGGTTGTTGACGCCGAAAAATGTAATTTCTGCATGGACTGTATTGCGCCGTGCCCCACAGGATCGATTGACAACTGGCGGGTAGTCACTTCCGCCTATTCGCTGGATGAGCAACTTCAATGGCTTGATCTGCCCGATCAACAGGAAATGAATGCGACGACAAACGAGGCTGACACCACGATCGAAGCGCTTGATGAGGCGGTTGCTGCCCTGCTGGCGGAGGCTCATCAGGGAGCCGGCGGAAAAGCGGTAGCACCGGCCTCGGCATCAAAACCCTTTGTCAATCTGTTTAATTTGTCCAACCCGGCAGAAGCAACTGTGCAGGGCAATTATCGTCTTACCGATCAAGGTGAGGATATGGATGTCCGACACATTATTTTCAACCTCGATACAGTGATATTTCCAGTGCTTGAGGGCCAAAGTATCGGCATTACCCCACCGGAGGTTGATAAAAATGGCAAACCCTGTTTACCGCGGCTCTATTCTGTATCCAGCCCGCGCGATGGAGAACGGCCCAACACCAACAATCTGTCGCTCACCGTAAAACGTGAAAAACACGGGGTATGTTCAAACTATGTCTGTGATCTCAAACGTGGTGATAAAATCAACCTGACCGGGCCGTTTGGGGCAACATTTCTTCTGCCCGATGATCCCCAGGCAAAACTGATCATGATCTGTACCGGAACCGGGTCTGCGCCTTTTCGCGCATTCACCATGCGGCGGCAACGCACGATCCCCGATGTGGAGGGTTCCATGACCTTGTTTTTCGGCGCGCGAACACCACAATCATTGCCGTATTTCGGGCCACTGGAAAAAATTCCCGAATCCTTCCTCACAAAACATTTTGCTTTCAGCCGGGATGCAGCAAGTACACTGGAATACGTTCAGGACAAGCTGCGGACTTGCAGTAATACAATCGCCGGACTGCTCGAAGATAAAAACACCTACATATATATTTGCGGCTTGAAAGCCATGGAGGCCGGGGTTGAGAGTGCATTTCACGATATCGCTCAAGATGCCGGGATTAGTTGGCATGATACGCGCACCACGATGCGCGAGGCCGGCAGGTATCATGTGGAAACATATTGAGCCCGGGGCCAGGAAAGGCAATACACCCGTTTAATCCGGTTGTTGCAGGGTGTTAAATTAACAGGTTTTGATCCAATGGACCAGGTTGCAATCGTATGAGTGACATAGTGACATTTTCTGGCAATGTTACTTCGGCGACAGGATCGTCGGGCATTGGCGATGCCAAAGTTGCCCATTTGCTCAATGTTGTTGGACACCGTGTACGTAGTGCACGCGCTCGCAAGGGAATATCGCGGCGGGTTCTTTCAGAAATATCGGGCGTCTCCCAGCGATATCTTGCACAATTGGAGAGCGGCTCCGGCAATATTTCAATTGCCCTGTTGTTGAGAATTGCCAGCGCCCTGGACTTGCGTATTGAATGGCTGGTGGCAGAAGACGAACCGTGGGACGCCGAGCTTGTGGCAATTTTAACCCTCTTTCGCAATGCAACCAGAAAGCAGCGCGACAGTGTTCTGGAGATACTGGATCCAGAGCACCCCAATCTGCGCCGGGCTGACAGATTTGCTTTGATCGGCCTTCGGGGAGCCGGCAAATCGACCCTTGGCCGTCTGGCCGCCGTCGAAAAGAATGCCATATTCATCGAACTTAATGATGAAATCGAACAGGCAAGCGGTATGCCTGTGCGCGAAGTTTTTGCTCTTTATGGCCAGGAAGGCTATCGTCACCTCGAACGGCAGTCACTTGAACGGATTGCTGCAGCTCACAGCTCTGTCATCCTTGCAGTTGCCGGCGGCATTGTATCAGAGCCTGATACATTCAACTACTTGCTTCGAAACTATCACACCATATGGATAAAGGCAGAACCTGAAGAGCATATGGCACGCGTGCTTGGGCAGGGCGATGAACGCCCGATGGCCGGTAGTCCCGATGCCATGGAAGAATTGCGCGA
>QIIJ01000369.1 GCA_003232595.1 Aurantimonadaceae bacterium
CGCTGGGTCGTTGCCATGCCCGCCTGTTGTACAAACACCCAATTACGACTTCGGGACAATTCGTTCAACAGCCGGGCAAAGGCCTGGGAAACCACGCCTTCCGTCGACGAGCCGGAGAATTTTCGCAGCCGTTCGATTTCATTGTAGTAATCGTTAATCAGCAATTGGCTCATTTTTCCCTTCCCGCCGCCCTTGTAGCTTTATTTTGTGCTTTGTTGGAAGGCTGATTACAGATTTTCTTGCATCCCTTCGCAATCCTGCTAAATCGCACCCATGACCATTTCCAGAGACCAAATTCGCAACTTTTCGATTGTTGCTCATATTGATCACGGCAAATCGACCCTGGCTGACCGGCTGATCCAGATGACTGGAGGCCTCACCAACCGCGAGATGTCGGAGCAGGTGCTGGGAGCAGGTGCTGGATTCGATGGATATCGAGCGCGAGCGCGGTATTACCATCAAGGCCCAGACCGTGCGGCTTAATTACAAGGCGAAGGATGGCAAGGATTATGTTCTGAATTTGATAGATACACCGGGCCATGTGGATTTTGCCTATGAGGTTTCGCGTTCTCTATCGGCCTGCGAAGGATCGCTCCTGGTAGTGGATGCAAGCCAGGGGGTGGAAGCGCAGACGCTTGCCAATGTTTATCAGGCCATCGACAACGACCACGAGATTGTTACGGTTTTGAACAAGATCGACCTGCCCGCTGCCGAACCTGAACGCATCAAGGCGCAGGTTGAGGAAGTGATCGGGCTTGATGCCTCCAATGCTGTGGAAATTTCTGCAAAGACAGGCCAGGGTGTCGAAGAGGTGCTGGAGGCCATCGTCAACGATCTGCCACCGCCAAGCCACGGCGATGGCGATGCACCCTTAAAGGCACTGCTGGTTGATAGCTGGTATGACACCTATCTTGGCGTTATCGTGCTGGTGCGAATTATTGATGGTGTTCTGAAAAAAGGCCAGGCCATCCGCATGATGGGAACCGATGCAAAATATCTGGTTGACCGGGTGGGTGTGATTACCCCGAAGCTTGAAACCGTAAACGGGCTTGGCCCCGGCGAAATCGGCTTTATCACCGCTTCGATCAAGGAAGTGGCCGATACACGGGTTGGCGATACCATCACCGAGGACAAGCGCGAGACTGAAAGTGCGCTTGCAGGATTTAAACCGGCCCAGCCGGTGGTGTTTTGCGGGTTATTCCCGGTCGATGCCGCAGACTTTGAAGACCTGCGCTCGGCCATGGGCAAATTGCGGCTCAATGATGCAAGCTTTTCCTTTGAGATGGAATCTTCCGCGGCCCTCGGGTTTGGCTTTCGCTGCGGGTTTCTCGGCCTGTTGCATCTGGAAATCATTCAGGAACGGCTCGAGCGCGAATTCAACCTCGACCTTATCGCCACAGCACCGTCGGTGGTCTATCAGATGACCATGAACGACGGCAGCGATATGGTCCTGCACAATCCGGCCGATATGCCGGATGTGATGAAAATTGCTGAAATTCGCGAACCGTGGATAACAGCGACAATTCTTACCCCGGATGAATTTCTTGGCGGTATCCTGAAGCTTTGTCAGGACAGGCGCGGGGTACAAAAGGAACTGACCTATGTCGGCAAACGCGCCATGCTGACTTACGATCTGCCGCTCAATGAGGTGGTGTTTGATTTTTACGACCGACTTAAGTCCATCTCCAAAGGTTACGCTTCGTTCGACTACCAGCTGAGCGATTACCGTGTCGGCGATCTGGTCAAAATGTCAATCCTTGTCAACAGCGAGCCGGTCGATGCATTGTCCATGATGGTTTATCGCGGCGCGGCAGAAAAACGTGGCCGCGAGATGTGTGAAAAGCTGAAAGACTTAATCCCGCGCCATCTTTTCAAGATACCGGTACAGGCGGCAATTGGTGGTAATGTCATTGCGCGCGAAACCATTTCAGCCATGCGCAAAGATGTGACAGCCAAATGTTATGGTGGTGATGCTTCAAGAAAACGCAAGCTGCTCGACAAGCAAAAAGCCGGCAAAAAGAAAATGCGCCAGTTCGGCAAAGTGGATATCCCGCAGGAGGCGTTTATCGCAGCGCTGAAAATGAGCGATTGAACGGTTGAAGTGACAATCCATACTGTGTGGTGTCATTGTGCACTTCTAAACTTCGTATAAGTCCACTATGTTACAGGCACCAAAACTGTACCCGGCCTTATTTGAAAGAATGTCAGGATGCAGTGCCGTAATGTCTGCCTGTCATGGCCAAAAATCAACCGGCCACTAATAAAGGCACATCGATATTGAAATGTCAGAACGGCCTGCCAGTGCAGGAAGAGACTGGCAAAGCAAACGGGATTGATAGATGGTAGGCCGCCCCGCCGCACGAGTTCTGGACCCGGTAATCCACCCATTGCCAGGCGTACTGACGCCCGGGCCGGGCTCCTTCAATGTTATCATCGGAAAAAAACCTGCCTGGCGCGGGGTTCCGGCAGCGGCGGCGGCAGCATTGCAAAGCGCCAAAGCAACATCAAATGCAACTCTGGCCGCTGCAAAAGCCGCAAAGGTTGCGGCGGCTGGAACACCCGGCGCACCGGCAGCAATTGCCGCAGAAGAGACTGCAAAAGCCACCGCTGCGGCAGCTATGAGTTTAATGGTTACATCAATGGCAGGCGGTGCTGATATTCATATCTGCGCTACCCCGTTGCTACCACCACCACCGCACGGGCCCGGCGTTGTTATCGACGGTAGCCCGACCGTACTGATCAACGGACTTCCCGCATGCCGCCAGATGGACACAATTCTCGAAGCATTTGGTCCGCCCAACAAGATCGCAATGGGCCTGCTCAACGTATTGATCGGTAATGGTAAATCCATTATCCTGGAGGGTACTCCTGCTGAACAACAGCAGTTGGCAGAAATGATTGAAACCATCCGAAACTCAGGACCTGACGGAAAAGCCTTCATAGAATCTCTTGAAAATTCGCCCAACCCAACCCGATTATTCATTGGCACCAGTGCGACACAGGCAGATGGAACCGTAATTTCCCTCGCTGCAACAGGTGGTGGTGTTACCATCAGGCCTTCTGACAGTGTAACCGGCGCTAATGAGGTCTATGTCGACCCAACCAATCTGATAAATTACAACACAACGGCCGGCGGTAGGGCAGCGGAAACTCAGGAAGGCCTGTTGATGCACGAAATGGGGCACGCCGCACTGCTCAATTCCGGCGATCCGGCTCAAACCACAGGTGGTCCGAATGCAGAGAGAAATGTTCGCACTCTGACCAATCCGGTTCGCTCAGACATGGGGATACCTGGAGATGCGGGCTAAGAGATTTCTGGTTTGGATTATTATGGTAATTTCGGTAACGCAAGGCGCAAACTCGAAGGGTAAGAAGGGTAATTCGATGAATATTGACTGCAAAGAAATCGAGAGCAAGACCAGCATCAATATTGAAGTCGTCCCGATTGAGCAAGGCGGAACGGCCACTATCATTTTTACAAATGAGGCTGGGCATCAATTGTGGTTCCCGTTTGAAGCGGAGCCTGCCTACAGGATGGATAGGGATTCTGGATACTTGTACATCTGGATTGGATATTTTGATGAGATTTACGGCAAATATTCGGACAAATACATGGTCCCCGAATTAAAACCGGTCGAACCGGGAAAACAGGTTAAGCTGGTATTGAACT
>QIIJ01000306.1 GCA_003232595.1 Aurantimonadaceae bacterium
CTTGGCCTGACCATCGTCTTGTTGATTGGTGTTTGGTTTGTGGCAGACGTTGGATTTTCGTCATATTTATTACCCATGATAGGTGCCAATTCATGGATTGGCGTTGCCATATCATGGTTACTGGGATTTGGCCTGATAATCGGGCTTGGATTTTTGATTGCGCCGGTAACTTCTATATTCGGCGGGTTTTTTATTGATGATATTGCCGGAAAGGTCGAACAAAAATATTATTCAGAAGACCAGCCAGGTCGCGATTTACCAATTGCTAAATCAGCTGTTATTTCGTTGAAGTTCGCATTTCTGGTCATTGCCACCAACATTCTGGCGCTGATGTTGCTGCTTGTCCCGGGTGTAAACCTGATTGTCTTTTTTGTTGCCAATGGATACCTGCTGGGCCGTGAATATTTCCAGTTTGCCGCGTTGCGGTTTCTGCCTCCCCACGATGCCGATGCCTTGAGAAGGCTATATTCGGGCCAGATATTTATTGCAGGAATGTTAATTGCGGGCTTCCTCGCGGTGCCGTTGCTCAACCTGCTGACGCCGCTGTTTGCCGCCACACTGATGATGCATATGTATAAAAAACTTCGACAGCAGGCAGACCTCGTTTACTGATCAACAAGCGGAACAATCGGCGCGGGCACATCGCAGGTCTTTTCTTTCGATTTGCAGAGGTCGGCAATGATACACGCTTGGCAATCCGGCTTGCGGGCTTTGCAGACATATCGGCCATGCAGAATAAGCCAGTGATGGGCATGATAGAGAAATTCTTCGGGAATAATCCGCTCGAATAATGCTTCAACTTCATCCGGAGTTTTGCCCGGCGCAAGCCCAAGCCTGTTGCCAATACGGAAGATATGGGTATCAACCGCAATTGTAGGCTGGCCAAAGGCCATGGAAACCACCACATTGGCGGTTTTGCGGCCCACTCCTGGAAGGGTGGTCAAAAGATCGCGGTCGGCGGGTACCTCGCTGCCAAATTCTTCGATCAACCTTTTTGAAAGCAGGATAACGTTTTTGGACTTGTTGCGATAAAGGCCGATGGTGCGGATGTGGTCACGCACCGCATCTTCTCCAAGTTCCAGCATTTTTTCCGGCGTATCGGCGATTTCAAATAGTTTCTTGGTCGCCTTGTTGACCCCCACATCGGTTGCCTGCGCCGACAGCACTACTGCAACCAGCAAGGTGAAAGGATTGACGTGATCAAGTTCCCCCTTGGGTTCAGCACGCTGCTGTTTGAAGCGTGCGAATATTGCGATAATTTCTGCTTGATTATAACGCGAGCGGGCCGTTCGTTTTTTCCCTTTATTTGGCCTGACAATGACTGCCTTTTTCTGCAGTGGCAATCTGGTCTGGTTTAAGGGCTGTTTTCTGTTCATGATTGGGTTATAAACAGTAGTCATGGAATACCGCAATCCTAATTCACCTTCCGCAGCTGCAAATTGTGGCGCGCATCTGCCGCCAGTATTTGCCGCACGTCTGTTCCCCTACCGTTCACTTGGGCACAGAGGGTTTGTTATTTTGATGGTATTCATTTCGGTGATCTGCTTTGGTATTGGTGGATTTTTCTGGAGCATTGGCGCATGGCCGGTCTTCGGGTTCATGGGCCTTGATGTGCTGGCAATCTATGTGGCGTTTCGCATCAATTACCGCGATGCGCGAGCATTTGAGGAAATTACTATTTCACGCGAAGAGATGGTAATTCGCAAATGCGACCCGCGCGGGCGTTGTAAAAATTTCAATTTCAATCCCGTCTGGGCACAGTTTATTGTCAATCGACATGACGAAATCGGTATTACCCGGATGGTAATTGCTTCACGAAAACTGCGCCTGACTATCGGTGATTTTCTCAATCCCGAGGATCGCGAAAGTTTTGCCCGCGCTTTTGGGGCGGCACTTGCCGATGTCAAACGATAGCAACTAATGGATTTATCGTAGACGCGCATGAATCGGGTGGCCTGTGAAGTCGTATTGTGTGCAAATAACATGCACCAAAACAATTGCGAGCTACCCGATGAATGAGATGACCATGCCAATGAATGCCACGCAGCAGGATCAATCTGATATCTCGGACTACGATACAGTCCGAAAGGTAATAGAACTGATTACTCAAAACTGGCGTGATCAACCGCGGCTGGAAGCTTTGGCAGACGCAGTTGGCAGCACACCAACTCAGTTGCAGAAGACTTTCACCCGCTGGGCAGGGCTTAGCCCGAAGGGCTTTTTACAGGCCGTCACGCTCGATCATGCCAAGCGGCTTTTGGATGATAAGGTGCCCTTGCTCGATGCTTCTCTCGAGTTGGGTCTTTCTGGGCCTGGCCGACTACATGATCTGTTTGTCACCCATGAGGCCATGTCGCCTGGTGTATATAAAGCAAAAGGTGAGGGATTAAATATCGCCTACGGCTTTCACCCGAGTCCATTTGGAATATCGCTGGTCATGGCAACAGAACGCGGCATGGCCGGCCTTGCATTTTGTGATGCTGGCGGAGAAAAAAGCGCGTTGGATGATATGCGCGCGCGCTGGCCTCGCGCCAGGTATTTTGAAGACAGTGACTCAACCGCACCCTATGCAAAGCGTAGTTTTCACCCGGGTAACTGGCAGAACGACCAGCCGTTGCGGGTGGTTTTGATTGGCACAGATTTCGAAATAAGAGTCTGGGAGGGCCTGTTGAAGCTGCCGGTGGGTACCGCCACCAGCTATTCCAACCTGGCCAAATGCGTTGGAAAGCCGAATGCCCCTCGTGCCGTTGGCAGGGCTGTTGGCCGAAACCCGATTTCATTTGTAGTTCCCTGTCATCGGGTAGTCGGTAAATCCGGCGCATTGACCGGTTATCACTGGGGCATCACCCGCAAACGGGCAATGCTGGGATGGGAGGCCGGTGTTACCGCCTGAACAATAATTGTGATCGCCTGCCAAGTATTATTTCTGCTCTCAACCTTCACAAGTCCGCTTTTGTTGTTCTAGGGTTATTTACCAC
>QIIJ01000114.1 GCA_003232595.1 Aurantimonadaceae bacterium
GGCAAAACAACATTATTGCGAATTGTTGCCGGAATTGAACAGCAGACCAGCGGCTCGGTTTTTTTTGACAAGCGTGAAATTGCCGGACGCGAGATATTCCTGCCGCCGGAAAAGCGCGGTATTGGCCTTGTTTTCCAGGACTATGCATTGTTCCCCCATTTGAACATTCTAGACAACGTAAAATTCGGGCTAAACAAACAATCGGCAAAAGAAGCGAACCACCAGGCGCATCAGGTGCTGGCGCGGGTCGGATTAGAGCAAATGGCCGAAACTTTTCCGCACGAATTGTCCGGCGGTGAACAGCAGCGGGTGGCTTTAGCCCGTGCATTGGCGCCACGGCCAGGCATATTGCTGATGGACGAACCGTTTTCCGGCCTTGATGCCCGGCTGCGCGAATCTGTGCGTGATGAAACGCTGACCATTCTGCGGGAATCCCGTGCAACTGCGATTATGGTAACCCACGACCCGGAAGAGGCGTTACGCATGGGCGATCGAATTGCATTGTTGCGAAATGGAGAACTGGTTCAGGAAGGCGACGGGGAGACCCTGTTTCTGCGGCCGAACAGTTTGTTTTCTGCAAGCTTCTTTACAGAACTCAACGTGTTCAGGGATCGTATCCGGGGCGGTGCGGTTGAAACACCGATTGGCACGGTCAGTGCCAAAAACTTCACAGATGGTCAGGAAGTATATGCGTCTGTCCGGCTGAGTGATATTATCATTTCCACCAAGGAACAAAGCGGTGTTCGGGCACGGGTAACTGCCCATCGGTATTTGGGCGTTGTGGACCAGCTCGAACTGCAATTGGATGGGGTAGAGCAAAGATTACGGGCAAGGGTACGCCACGGCCAGGTTTCGCCGGCAGTGATTGCCGGAAAAGAGGATGTTTTTGTTTCGGCAAAGCCAGAGGATATCCGCCTTTATGCGGTTTAGCTGGCAAGATTTACACTATCGTGATCAATTGATTTCATACAACCCCTTTTCTATTGCGGTAACAACGATTAAGTATCACACAAAAGGCATGTTGCTGTTCAGCATGTTTATGCGGTAGGATTACCGGCAAAGGCGGGCTTTGGTCCGCGTGACAAAGTCAGGAGTAAACTATGGGACAGATCGGCATATGGCAGATCGTTATTGTGGCAGTTGTTGTTGTTCTGCTTTTCGGTCGCGGCAAGATTTCAGATTTGATGGGTGATGTGGCCAAGGGCATCAATTCCTTCAAAAAAGGCCTGAAAGAAGAAGATACAGCCAAGAGCATCGAAAACGAGCCGCCCGAAACGGTAGCAGATGTTTCCAAGGAAAAATCAAAGGCCAGCTGAGCCTCATTGCCGCCCCGCGGTTTCCATTTCGGATGCCTGTTGGACGGCTTCACCTGTTGGCAAAGATAATCCATGTTTGATATCGGCTGGACGGAAATGTTAATGGTGGCGGTTGTCGCCATTATTGTGGTGGGTCCAAAAGATCTGCCCGGCATGCTGCGGACAATTGGCAAATCGGTTAAAAAGCTGCGCGGCATGGCCGGTGACTTTCAACGCCAGTTTGATGATGCGCTTAAGGAAGCGGAACTGGATGAGGTTAAAAATTCGATCGACAATGTGCGCTCGATGAACCCGCTCAACGAAATTAAAGACAGCCTCAACCCGCTCAAGGATGTAGCAAAAGGCATCGAAAACGACATCAATGACGATGGGCCATCCGATCCCGGACAGGAGGATGATGGAGATTACTCTTTTGATCCCGATGATCTGTTTGATGAGTCCAAACTGGTGAAGCCATCCGATCCGGTGAAGGTTGATGTGGAAGCTGCACTGGCCAGGGAAAAAGCCAAAGCTGCAAAGCGGGTGACAACAAAACCGTCCGGTGTGGCGGCAAAGTCCAAGGGCAGCAAGAAAAAACCGGCAGCAAGAAAAACGCCGACAAAGGCTGCAGCACGAAAAAGCCCGGCAAAAAAAGCTGCTGCCAGAAAGCCTGCAAATAAACCCGCAGCAAAGC
The DNA here is from genome assembly GCA_003232595.1 of Aurantimonadaceae bacterium. Taxonomy (GTDB): domain Bacteria; phylum Pseudomonadota; class Alphaproteobacteria; order Rhizobiales; family Rhizobiaceae; genus SZUA-100. The sequence continues at coordinate 1,990 of QIIJ01000114.1, forward strand.
CCAAAACACGGAAATCCGCCAAGGCACAATCCGCATGAGTGATACTGAAATTGAGCAATCCTCAGCGCCGCTGGTTGAGCATTTGATCGAACTGCGTCAGCGATTGATCAAGGCGGTGATTGCGATTGCAATCTTTTTTGTGATTTGTTTCATATTTGCCGACACGATTTTTAATATACTGGTCATTCCATTCGAGCGGGCGGCTGGTGAGAACCAGAATATCCGGCTGATTTATACCGCCCCGCAGGAATACTTTTTTGCCCAGTTGAAGATTGCCCTGTTTGGTTCTTTGTTCATATCTTTCCCGGTGATTGCCAATCAGATATATAAGTTTGTAGCACCAGGGCTCTATAAAAACGAACGTCAGGCTTTTCTGCCCTTCCTGATTGCGACACCTATTCTGTTTGTGATTGGTGCAGCACTCGTCTTCTTTGTTGTCATGCCACTTGCGATGGGGTTCTTTTTGTCGATGCAGCAGATTGATACTGGTGACGGGCGTACGACGATTGAATTGTTGCCCAGGGTAAGTGAATATCTCGGGCTGATCATGACACTGATATTTGCCTTTGGGCTGGTGTTCCAGTTGCCGGTTGTCATTACCCTTCTGGCCCGGGCCGGTCTGGTTTCGTCTGACGGATTAAAATCCAAGCGCAAATATGCGGTGGTACTGGCCTTTGTTGCCGCAGCCGTTTTAACACCGCCTGATCCGATCAGTCAGTTGGGCCTTGCGGTGCCAACACTTCTGCTTTACGAAATCTCGATTCTTTCAGCCCGCTATATCGAGAAAAAACGCCTTGAACGGGAGCAACAGGAAGCACAAGAAGAGCAGAAAGAGGAAGCTTCCTCGTAACGGGGGCTGCTAATTTGGCTTGTTGCAGACCAATCAGGTGAAAAATGTTTGATATCAAATGGATCAGGGATAACGCGGAAGCGTTTGATGCGGCATTGGCAAAGCGCGGGATTGAGCCCGCTTCTGCTCGTCTGATAGCAGATTGCAGGAAGCACAGGAAACCCGCAACGTGGCCTCCAAAGAAATAGGCAAAGCCAAAGCTTCAGGCAACGAAGAAGCCGCCCAAAAGGCAATTGAGCAGGTGGGCAAATTAAAGACATTTATCCAGAGTGGCGAGGAAGTTGAGAAAAGTCTTTCTTCTGCCGTCGATGCTGCACTTTCTGAACTTCCCAATCTGCCAATGGACGATGTGCCGGTTGGTGCCGATGAGGGTGATAATATTGAAGTCCGACAGTTCAGCGAAAAGCGCCAGTTCAATTTTGAGCCCAAAGAGCATTTTGATCTGGGTGAGGCGATGGGCCTGATGGATTTCGAAACAGCCGCCAAAATGTCCGGCAGCCGCTTTGTGATATTGCGTAATCAGTTGGCACGGTTGGAAAGGGCGTTGGGGCAGTTCATGCTTGATCTGCATACAACGGAACATGGCTATGCAGAAATAAGCCCGCCGCTTCTGGTCCGCGATGATGCGGTTTACGGGACCGGGCAACTGCCAAAATTTACTGAAGACCTTTATCGCACGGAGGATGGTCGCTGGCTTATCCCGACTGCCGAAGTGCCGTTGACAAATCTCGCCCGAGATGCAGTCCATAATGTGGCTGAACTTCCAATGCGGGTTACAGCACTTTCTCCCTGTTTTCGCTCGGAAGCCGGGTCCGCCGGTCGTGACACGCGCGGCATGCTGCGCCAGCACCAGTTTTCCAAAGTGGAGATGGTGTCGATTACCGATCAGGAGAGTTCCAGGGCTGAACTGGAGCGGATGCTCTCGTGCGCAGAAGAAGTGCTCAAACGGCTTGATCTGCATTACAGGGTGATGATGCTCTGCACCGGTGATCTGGGTATCTCAGCCCGCAAGACCTTTGATATCGAAGTCTGGCTACCGGGGCAGGGCGCCTATCGTGAGATATCAAGTTGTTCGTTGTGTGGTGACTATCAGGCGCGGCGGATGATGGCGCGTTACCGGGCTGAAGGTGAAAAGCAGATCAACTATTGCCATACGCTGAATGGTTCGGGTATCGCCGTTGGCAGGGCGCTGATTGCAGTGCTCGAAAACTATCAGAACAAGGATGGATCAATCACTGTTCCCAATGTGTTGCAATCCTATATGGGCGGGCTCGAAGAAATTGGCGGGGTGAACTAGCCCGTGCGAATTCTGCTTACAAACGATGATTCAATTCATGATGAAGGTTTTGCGGTGCTTGAACGCATTGCGCGTGAGCTTTCAGACGATATATGGGTGGTGGCCCCGCAGACTGATCAAAGCGGCGTTGCCCACGCGATGACCCTTAACCAGCCCTTGCGGGTGCACCAATACAATGAACGCCGCTTTTCAGTCAGCGGCACGCCAACGGATTGTGTCATCATGGCCATTCGTCAACTCATGCCGG
>QIIJ01000423.1 GCA_003232595.1 Aurantimonadaceae bacterium
TCGCCAAAATTCGCGCCTGCCGTTATGCCTTCCTCGAACTCGGTGTTGATGACGGAATTATTGTCACCCGCACGGATTCACTTGGTGCCGGTCTTACCAAACAAATCGCTGTCAGCAATGAACCGGGCGATATTGGTGACCAGTATAATTCATTCCTTGATGTGGAAGAGGTGGCACCGGAAGATCTGAACAACGGTGATGTTGTCATCAACCGGAACGGAAAACTGGTGCGCCCGAAGCGTCTTGCAAGCAACCTTTTTCAGTTCCGGCCGGATACTGGCGAGGCGCGCTGCATTCTCGATAGCATAACATCCCTGGACAATGGTGCGGACCTGTTGTGGATTGAAACCGAAAAACCCCATATTGGCCAGATCGGTGCGATGGTTGGTGAAATCCGCAAAGTGCATCCAAATGCCAAACTGGTATACAACAACTCACCATCATTTAACTGGACCCTCAATTTTCGCCAGCAGGTTTTTGATGCCTGGCAGCAAGAGGGCAGGGATTTGTCCGGCTATGATCGCTCCAAACTGATGAGCATCGATTATGATAACAGCGACCTTGGCCGCGAGGCGGATGAAAAAATCCGGTCCTTCCAGGCCGATGCCGCGCGTGAGGCTGGTATATTCCATCATCTGATCACACTGCCGACCTATCACACGGCTGCCCTGTCTACTGACAATCTGGCAAAGGAATATTTCGGCGATCAGGGCATGCTTGGATATGTCAAGAATGTTCAACGCGAAGAAATTCGCCAGGGCATCGCCTGTGTCAAGCACCAGAACATGGCCGGTTCCGATATGGGAGATGATCACAAGGAGTATTTCTCAGGCGATGCGGCTCTTAAGGCTTCCGGTGAAGACAACACCATGAACCAGTTTGCCGCTGCATAAATCGCGCAATTTCAATGTTGACAACGGGCCAATCATCGAGTGGCCCGTTTTGCTTGTCGAATTCCATTTTTGTTAACTGCAATGGCCAAATCAAAATCGGCTGACATAATCTGTGTGAAACCGGACGAACCCGTCTTCGGTGTTGCGCAAGTTCTTTTTCATGATGTTGTGTAATACCGGTAATTTGTGAAATGGCACCACCGGATAGGAATGATGCTCGGTGTGGTAGGGCATATTCCATGCCAGATAGCGCACAATTCCAGAGGTGAAGGTAGTTCTGGTGTTGTCCAGCATGTTTGAAACATACGGACATCGCCCGTGCTCTGCCAACAGATAAGCCCGCAGGAACGGCTGGCCAAATATCAGGGGAACCAGCCAAGCCCATATTATAACTGTAGAATTCTGGAATATGCTCAAGGCAATCAGGATAGCATATCCAACAACAAACAACCTTGCCTGTTGCCCAACACCTTTTTGGGCCCTGCCCGGGACAAAACCATCCATCGGGCCACCCATTGCCAGACGCACAATTTTCAAGAGCTGCGAATACCAGGTCGGAATACCGCTCAGATAGATACCATATTGCATCCAGCTTTCCGGTTTTTTTGCATCTAATTCGGGATCATTATCGCGATCTTGATCTTGAGTATGGCGGTGATGGGCCATGTGGAAACAGCAAAACCACGCCGGTGGCAAAAATATCAAAAACCCGATCACAATGCCGACCGTTCGGTTGATCCATCGCGACCTGAACGGTGTTTCGTGAATGCATTCATGCAGCAGTGTAAACAGGAATATCAGCAATATCCCGAGCGGCAACATCATCAGTGGCCAAAGTGGCAGCCCCCATATGATGTACCGGTCAGGGCAATCATACCGGTATGGCTGGACAGACGAACAAGGCCGGCCCGATTGGACAACTGACGTAAGTCGCGGCGCTGGTCGTCGCTTAGATTTCGAATTATATCACGGTGATCGATCGACGCTGACTGATCATGTCTGGCTTGCGGTACATTCACCATGAGGACTTCCAGCAGCAAACAAAATATTGCCATGCAGTCTACAATATACCTGACAGGTCAGCAATATGATTGATCGCCACCCTGGTGGGCCGCTATCATCTCGATATCAATCATGGTGGCTGCCGGGCAGACCCGACACCATCAGTTATACCGCCGGATCAGCCCGACAAGCCTGCCCTGCACGTCCACCCGGTCCGGGCCGAAGATGCGGGTTTCGTAGGCCGGATTGGCCGCTTCAAGAGCAATTGAATCGCCCCGGCGACGGAAGCGTTTCAGGGTTGCTTCTTCGTCATCCACCAGCGCCACGACAATATCGCCGGGGTTGGCGGTATTTGTCTGTTTGATCAACACCGTATCGCCATCAAGAATTCCGGCATCAATCATTGAATCACCCTTAACCTCCAAGGCAAAATGTTCACCGCCGCCCAGCATATCCGGCGAAACCGTGATCGTATGGCTTTGATGCTGAATGGCGGAAATCGGCGTACCGGCGGCAATCCGGCCCATAACCGGAATGGTGGCGTAGCCCGGATCATCATCATTGGCGACAGCCTCCAGCGGCCGCTTTTTCCCAAGACTGCCTTCAATGACGGAAGGTGAAAAACCTTTCTTCCCGGCGGGGCTTGGCTGATAGGATTCAGGCAGCTTGATTACCTCCAACGCCCGTGCCCGGTTGGGCAGGCGGCGGATAAATCCGCGCTCCTCCAACGCAGTGATCAACCGGTGTATCCCGGACTTGGAACGCAGATCGAGCGCCTCCTTCATTTCTTCAAACGAAGGCGGGATGCCAGCCTCGGTCATGCGTTCATGAATGAACTTCAACAATTCATATTGCTTGCGTGTTAACATAGGCTGCTATTCTCCTTGCCGGAATAACCCGGTCGATTCCCCGATGGTTAAAGCGAATCGGGTAAAACAAAACACGAACATACACTATATGTTCTATTTGTGTTCTACAAGTGTTTAATTTCAATTAAAATATTGGCTGACAGGCAACAATTGACAGATTGTTGCTTGCATGTGCCAAAAAATTTGTTCATGGTCACCAGGTTCCAAGGGGAGCGCCGGGATGCCGGGGCTGAGATGGCAAAAGCCGAACCCTTGATTGTTAAACAATCGGGAACCTGATCCGGGTCATGCCGGCGAAGGGACAGGACATCGCGCAAATTTGCGCATCTGAACCAGCGCGCCAGCCCGACGGGTTTTTGACCAATCAGGTAGTGCTGTGGCCAAATCGTACAACAATATTGATTACCAGGATACGTCACAAGGACGTCCAAAACGGCTGTCCCGACGTCTGCTGGATATTGGGTTGATCACTACAGTGCTGATCGCAACCTGGTGGCTGCTGGTAATAATATTTTCGCCACCTGCATTCATCCTGCCAGGACCGGACAGGGTGGCGGCGGCTCTTTTTGGCCAGTTTTCCTATCTTGTCAGACATGGCGCAATCACCCTTACAGAAATTATTCTGGGCCTGATCACCGGCACTGTGCTTGGCGTTCTGACGGCGCTTGCGGCGATCAAATTTCCGTTGGCGGGAAGAATGATATTGCCGGTTGTCAGCGCCAGCCAGGCGCTGCCGGTTTTTGCCATCGCGCCGCTGCTGGTCATCTGGTTTGGCCTCGGGCTTGGTTCCAAGATCGCCATGGCAACATTGATCATCTATTTTCCAATAGCCTCCTCACTGATTGACGGGCTGGAAAGAACCCGGACAGGGCTGGTTGATCTAGGCAGGCTTTACGGTGCAAGCCCCAGCCAGCTGTTGTTCCTGATCCGCCTGCCCGCCGCCCTGCCCTCGCTTGCTTCCGGCCTCAAGGTTGCAGCCACCATAGCACCCATCGGCGCAATTGTCGGCGAATGGGTGGGTTCATCCGCAGGCCTGGGATTTATCATCCTGCAAGGCAACGCCCGCATGCAGACCGACATGGTCTTTGCAGCCCTTTTTGTGCTTGCAGTCATCGCCATTTCCGTGCGGGCGCTTGTCGGTGCCATTCTCGATCATTTCATTCACTGGACCCCGAAAACAACATCTCAATTTGGCCACTAGGCCACAAATTCAGGAGCACCTCATGCGTTTAATACTGGCCACAATATTCCTCATTGCAAGCCTGGCAGCCGCACAGGCCGCGGAAAAACTGACCATCTATCTCGACTGGTTCGTTAACCCGGACCACGCACCGCTGGTTATCGCCAAAGAAAAGGGCTTTTTTGCCCAAAAGGGTCTTGAGGTGAAACTGATCCCGCCGGCTGACCCGAGTGCTCCGCCGCGTCTGATTGCCGCCGGACAGGGCGATATAGCCATTTCCTACCAGCCGCAACTGCATGTGCAGGTGGCCGAAGGTCTGCCGCTTACCCGCATCGGTACAATCGCCGAAACCCCGCTTAACGCGCTTGTTTCCCTGAAAAGCGGCAGCGTGCAATCCATCGCCGATCTGAAAGGTAAAAAAGTTGGTTTTTCCGTTGGCGGTTTTGAAGATGCGCTGCTTTCGGCGATGATGAAAACCGTGGGACTAACTCTGGATGACGTAGAGCTGATCAATATCAACTTCGCCCTTTCCGCCTCACTGATTTCCGGCAATGTCGATGCTGTGATCGGCGCGTTCAGAAACTTCGAACTGAACCAGCTCGATATTGAAGGACACCCGGGTCTGGCGTTTTACCCGGAGGAAAATGGGGTTCCTGCCTATGACGAACTGATTTTCATCGTGAA
>QIIJ01000258.1 GCA_003232595.1 Aurantimonadaceae bacterium
TTGACCTCATATAAAGAATTCTTTATATCTTTATTTTATTCCCATAAAATACCGCCAAGGCGCTGCCATGACCCATTCACTTGCCCAACTTCTAGCCGAAAAAAAAATATTGTTGGCCGACGGAGCAACCGGCACGAATTTTTTCGATATGGGGCTGATGGCAGGCGATGCGCCAGAAATGTGGAATATCGACGCGCCTGAAAAAGTCGAGCAATTGCACCAGCAGTTTGTTGATGCAGGAGCTGACATCATTTTAACAAATACGTTCGGCTGCAATCGTGACCGCTTAAAACTGCACAACGCACAAAACCGAGTGCACGAACTGAACAAAGCTGGTGCAATTCTGGCCCGAAAAGCAGCGGACAGTACCAGCCATACGGTAATTGTGGCGGGGTCTGTTGGACCAACCGGTGAATTGTTTTTTCCCCTGGGTGAATTGACAATGGAAAGTGCCATCAATGCATTCACCGACCAGATTGAAGGACTGAAAGACGGAGGCGCGGATGTAATCTGGATTGAGACAATGTCAGCACGAGAAGAAATCGATGCGGCTTCACAGGCCGCCCGCAATGTTGGCATGGACTATGTTTTTACCGCGAGTTTCGATACAGCAGGCAAAACCATGATGGGTGTTGCGCCCGCTGAAATGGGTGCAATTGCTGCTGCAATGATGCCTCACCCGGTTGCGATCGGTGCAAATTGCGGTGTGGGTGCGTCCGATCTGCTGTCATCCGTGCTGGATATGACAGAAACAACACCCTGTTGCGCTGTTGTTGCAAAGGCCAATTGCGGCATCCCTAAAATTGCCGGTGACAAGGTGGTTTATACCGGCACACCGGAACTGATGGCGGATTTCGTTCGTCTCGCGATAGAAAGCGGCGCAAAGATAATCGGTGGCTGTTGCGGGACATCAAAGGAGCACCTTGCGGCCATGCGTATCGCGCTGGACGAGGCTCTTGCGTCTCTGCCTGCCAATCCATTGCGCCCGGATATCGCAGCTATTGAAAACCGCATCGGCCCACTGGTCAACAAGACCGCATCGGCCACAGCCCAATTACCAAAACGCGAACGTCGAGGCAGGCGAAAAGCTTAGATCTTAACATTGTCGACAGAATCAAACCACGGTTTGATATCCAAAAGTGGCGTGCCATCCAGACAGTCGATTGCATCGATCTCGATTATTCCTTCCTTTGCATCGATGGAAAGTATCTTGACGATCGCCAGAGAGATAGGATTGGGCCGCACCGGTGAACGCAGTGCAAACGTGCCAGTCGGCATATCTTTGAAACGTGGATATTGCACGATCAGATCACGCCGCGCCTGATGCATCCAATAAACGATATAGGCATGGCTGAATTTTTCCAGCCCGATAAGGCCCTCAAGATAAGGTTCAAACACTTCAACTTTAGCCCCATGCCCCCGTTCTCTGGCCTGAACCAGGTTTTTTGGACAATCCGGGCGCGAAGTCCATTCTGATCGTACTTTACCGATAAAGATGACAGAGCCATCATTTGCCGTATTTGCCGGATCAAAAGGAAGCGCTACTTCTTCCTCCCGCTGCTCGTATTCACCCATATCCGCAACCCTTGACTGAAATGTACATTATCTGCCAGCATGATATCGGATTAATTGCAGATTGAATATCGGTTTTATATGCCAATTGCAGAACCTTCATTGACGATCGGAATTGAGGAAGAATACTTTCTTGTTGATCTCGACAGCCGCGATCTTGCAGAAAATCCACCCGAAGCACTGCTTCAATGCTGCCATGACAGGCTTGCCGATCAGGTTTCGCCTGAATTTATGCGTTCGCAGATAGAGGTTGGCACCCGCCCCCACAATACCATTCAGGAAGCAATCGCTGAACTGGCAGAGATGCGGGCAGCGATTGGCGAGGTTGCGCGTGAATTTAATCTTGCACCTATCGCTGCATCCTCTCACCCTTTTGGCAATTATCGCCAACAACTACCAACCAACCGTCAGCGCTATGAGGAACTGGCGGTTGATCTCGGCACTCCGGTGCGACGATTGCAAATCTGTGGCTGCCATGTCCATGCAGGCATTGAAGATGAAGATCTGCGCATTGATTTGATGAACCAGGTATCCTATTTTTTACCGCATCTTTTGGCTTTGAGCACCTCGTCGCCTTTTTGGGAGGGTGAGGATACAGGCATGAACAGTTACCGTCTTTGCGTGTTCGATGCCCTGCCACGCACCGGGCTGCCGGAAATCTACGAATCATATGGTGAATATCAGCGGCTGGTTGCCCAGATGGTCAGTGCCGGTTGCATCGAAGACGCCACCAAAATCTGGTGGGATATCCGCCCTTCCGATCGTTACCCGACCCTTGAAATGCGGGTCACCGACGTCTGCACTGATCTTCGTGATTGCGCAGCTATTGCCGCCATGTACCAGGCCCTGTTGTCGATGCTCTACCGGTTAAGAATGAGCAATCAACGCTGGCGGCTTTATCCCCGGCTAATGCTGCAGGAAAACCGCTGGCGGGCCATGCGATACGGCGTTAATGGAGAACTTATCGACCTTGGTCTGGGCAAAGCCATCTCAATGATGGAACTGGTCGATGAAATGATCGAGCTGGTGCATGAAGATACTGAACGACTGGGCACGGTTAATGAAATTCAACACCTGAAAACTATCATTAAGAATGGCACCAGCAGCGACCGTCAGCGCCGTATATATGAATTGGCAATCGGGAACGGGAAATCAAAAGACAATGCATTCAGAGATGTGGTGGATCACCTTGTCAACGAGACTACCCGTCAACCGAGTTAGAGCCTCGGGCGTTAATATTGGCCCCTATGACCGGCACTGTTTGGGGGTTTGGCGAGGCGCGTCTGGTGCAGTGGTACGGGTCCATAATCCAGGCGCAACGACGTCCAAAGCGCCAAACAGTCCGGCCTCCGGTGGACGAAAATCGCCCACCGGACAGCGTTGCTTCGCTCGACCTTGCCGGCAGGCGGTTTTCAGCCATCATATGGGCCAATATTAACGCCCGAGGCTCTAGTCCGGTTTTTCCCTGGTTCGGCGCGCTTTTGTCGCCGCATTTCGGCCGCGGATTTTGGCTGCATAATCATCCTTGTTAACGTGCTTGCTGCGGCCAATGCCCAGGGCACCTGCGGGCACATCCTTGGTGATCACGCTACCGGAAGCGATATAGGCACCATCACCGATCACAAGCGGAGCAACCAGTGAGGAGTTGGTGCCAACAAAGACGTTTTTGCCTATGTCCGTATGATGCTTGTTGATACCGTCATAGTTGCAGGTAATGGTGCCTGCACCGATATTGCTGCCGGCACCAATACTGGCATCACCAATATAACTCAAGTGGTTGATCTTGGCGCCTTGGCCAATAACTGACTTTTTAACCTCGCAGAAGTTACCAACTTTCGCACCTTCCAAAAGCTCGGCTTCCGGGCGCAGTCTGGTAAAAGGCCCGATTGCGGCACCCTTGCCGATCGTCGCGCCTTCGAGATGAGAAAAGGCACGGATTGAAACATTTCCAGCCACTTTTACACCGGACCCAAACACCACATTGGGCTCGATTGTACAATCAGGAGCAATCTCAGTATCATGGCAAAAATAAACGGTTTCCGGTGCAGCCAGAGTGACGCCTGCAAGCATCATCTCCTTTCGCCTGCGCTGCTGCCAGATATTTTCAACTTCTGCCAGTTGCACACGATTGTTGATGCCAAGGGTTTCCTCCTTGTCAACTTTGTGGGCAACCACGGACTTACCCATATTATGCAACAATTCCACAGCATCGGTGAGATAGTATTCTGACTGGGCATTGTTATTGTCAATAGCTTGGAGGACCTCATGTGCAACGCGCCCATTAAACGCCATTACCCCGCCATTACAAAATGTTATAGCCTTTTCCTCATCTGATGCATCCTTTTGCTCCCGGATAGCCAGCAATTGCCCGTTTTCTACCAGCATTCGGCCATAACCGTATGGATTGTCGGTTTCAAAACCCATAACCACAAGGTCTGCGCCCTGGCGCAATTTCTGCCGCATGGTTGACAGGGACTCTTTGGTAATCAACGGCACATCACCATTGAGCACCAGCACATGCTCAAAGTTCTGCTTTAGCCAAGTGTCGGCGGTAAGAACCGCGTGGGCTGTTCCCTGCTGTTGTTGCTGGATGGAAAATTCACACTCTGAATCAATTTCTGCAATCGCAGTTTTAACACGCCTGGAATCAACACCAACAACCACAACCCGTTTGTCGACGTCCGCTTCTTTTGCTGTTTCAATAACATGGCCAACCATTGGCAAACCAGCCACCCTGTGCAGCACTTTTGGCGTTGACGATTTCATTCGCGTGCCTTCACCGGCAGCCAGAATGATGGCAAGGCAGCTGTTTTGCATGATTTCTCCGAAATTATTTGTTCATCGGGAATTACATTTCAAGAATATTTGGCATATTCTTGTTATCCGACTTCTGCAAATAAAAATCGATTCCGTCAATCCCAACCCTGCTTCGTACTGCTGATGATCACGAATATGCCAAATACCAATCATAATATCAGAACCACGGTTAAAGATGCCGTTTTTTGGGGCGGCGGCGCGGTGCTGGCCGTTGCAATTGCAATGATTTCAATATTCATCACTGATA
>QIIJ01000344.1 GCA_003232595.1 Aurantimonadaceae bacterium
CGGTGCACGAAGATTACCAAGTGCTTCCGGGTTGTTCTTGAAAAACTCAAAAACCTCCTGCTCCTGACCCGGATATTGCTGCACATGCTGATAGAGCGCTTGCTGCAATTCCTGCTCACTGACTTCAATCTTGGCACTTTCGCCGATTTCCGCCAACACCAGTCCGAGGCGAACGCGGCGTTCTGACAATGTGCGATACTCCTTGCGCGCATCTTCTTCTGTCGTATCTTCATCCTCGAACGACTTGTCTGCTTTTTTTAGATCTTCGGTAATCTGGTTCCAGATGTTTTCGAATTCCTGTTCGACCATGCTTTCGGGTAATTCGAAAGTATGTTCCTTGTCGAGGGCATCAAGCAACTGTCGTTTGATTTTCTGCCGGGTCTGGCCACCATACTGGCTGACAATCTGATCACGCACCACATTTGTCAGTTGTTCGACTGATTCCAGACCAAGCGTCTTGGCCAGATCATCATTTATTTCCAGATCGCCGGGTTTGGCAACTTCCTTGACTGTCACTTCAAATTCGGCACTTTTACCGGCCAGATGCTGGGCGCTGTAATCATCTGGAAATTTGGTTTTAACGGTTCCGGTATCTCCGGCCTTCATGCCAATCAGACCATCTTCGAAACCGGGAATGAAATTTCCGGACCCAAGCACCAGTTTGGAATCATTATCTGCTCCGCCTTCAAACGGCTCGCCATCAATTTTACCGAGATAGTCAAATGTAACCTGATCGCCTTTGGCTGCCTTGCCCTTTTTTTCCTCATAGGTGCGGGCATTTTCGGCAATGCGTTCCACCTGTTCCTGGACTTCCTTGTCATCCACATCAACAACAGGTCGCTCAAGTTTGATTTTTGAAAGGTCTGAAACCTTGATTTCAGGCAGTGCTTCATAGGCAATTGAAAATTCGAAATCGACTTCGCCGGCAAGAATTTTTTCGGCTTCTTTTTCATCCTCAGTCATCGTCACATTGGGGCGCTGGGCAGCCTTTTCCTTGCGCTCCGAGATGATCGACTTGGCCTGCTCATCAATGGTTTCCTGCACAATTTCAGACATTGCCGACTTGCCATAGAGTTTGCGGATATGAGACAGCGGCACCTTGCCGGGGCGAAATCCATTGAGCCGGATCTTGCCCTTCAAGTCAGCGAGACGGATATCCAGTTTGGCTTTCATGTCTTCGGCTGCAACCACAACCTTGATTTCTCGTTTCAGCCCGTCATTTACGGTTTCGGTAACCTGCATAATTGTATCACCTTGTTCTTTCCTGGCGGGCCATATTCCTGGCCCTGAATGTTTTTTTGGCTTGTTGCAGAATCCCGGTGCATTTGGCCCCGGTGCAATTGGCCGATGGAGACAGAAATTCTCCGGTTATTTGGTGCGGGTAGAGAGACTTGAACTCCCACGACTTTCGCCACCAGATCCTAAATCTGGCGTGTCTACCAATTCCACCATACCCGCAGGGTTGACCCGGTGATAAATCACCAGGGTTTCATTGGCGCGGTCTATAGCACCACAATCGGCAGGATCAAAGGAAAAATAGGTAAAAATTGAGCAACCCCCGGATCGCCGCCAAACTACAAAATCCATCAAATCAAATATACATTATAAGGTAAACTTGAATTTTTCAAAATTTTGTGATAATGTCTGCAATAGAGGGCTACAGCTGGGGTGCCGAATAGATATCATCGATATTTGATGGTTTGGCATTTTTTTAGATAAAGTTGTTTGCCATGAAGTTTGCGACACTCTCCACCAACGACCGAGACCAACGTTCTGTTGCGCGCGAAATCGAAACGCAGCAGGGATGGTGGGTAAGGTTTGGCAGTGAACTGCTGGTCTATGCGGCGGACAAGAAATTTGATTCAGCGATAAGCCGGATTTCTGCAAGGGCGCGCAACTCGGTCAAGAATGATGGAGCAGTCAAGAAAGGCGACATGCATCTTGTGATGCAGAAGGGCCGAACATTTCAACTCGAAAACCCAGAAATACGGATCATTCTGGACAAAGGACGATATCTCGTCGTCGAAATGCCAAAGGCAAAAGCACGCAAGCTGTCGAAGCGCAATGACCCCTGTTTCCATATCGAGCCTCTACGCGAAAATACTACGGTTTTCGACACAGTTGCTCGCGAAGATACCCCTGCCCCGCCGGATCAGGCGGTAATTAACGTCGTTTCCGGCGTACAACTATCAAATTATGAAGCAAATCTGGCGCACCTGGTATCGTTTCCCACCAGGTTTTCAACCAGCACACATTTTCAATCGGCAGCAGAATGGGCTGCGGGTCGGTTTGCCGAATTGGGAATGACCAGTTCAATAGTGCCGATCAATGTTCCAGGTGTGGGCGCGAGCGCGAATATTGTTGCCCGTAAGGCGGGTTCCGGAACCGGAGAGCGCAAAAATATCCTGATTGTCGGCCATATGGACTCGGTAAACCAACAGGGCGGGGCTGCTGCCAATGCTCCGGGAGCCGATGACAATGCCAGCGGGTCAGCAGGTGTATTGACCATGGCTTCAGCACTTGCCGTGGCACAATTCTCACACGATCTGACATTTATACTGTTTGGCGGCGAGGAACAGGGCCTGCACGGCAGTATCCAGTATCTGGCCAGCCTTTCTGAAAGCGAAAAAGCCGGTATTCATGCTGTTTTGAACATGGATATGATCGGGTCGGTAAATGCCTCGCCACCAGCAGTGCTTCTGGAAAGCGCACCTGCCAGTCAATGGATGATCGACAAGCTTGCAGGGTCAGCTGCAGCGCATACGGCGCTTGAGGTTCAGGTTTCTCTCAACCCGTTTGCCAGCGATCATGTGCCATTTCTGGATGCTGGAATGTCTGCTGTCCTGACAATTGAAGGTGCAGACAGCGCCAACGATGCCATCCATACTGAAAATGACACCATTGATCGTATAGACACAGCATTTGCAACCGAAATCCTGCGCATGAACCTGGGTTTAGCGGGGATAGTCGCACAGCCCGAAGCCGGCTGCGGATGCGTCAACACCGGCCTGGATGCCGGTAATATTGAGAAATTGAACATACTGGTCGGACATTATCAAAATCTGTTTTCCCAGTACTCCCGACTCAATCGGGACGGTTTGATGGATAACAATGATTACAGCAACTGGCAGCTTGCCCGGAATTCCCATGATGTGTTTGCCACCAGTGCAGGCCTGCCAAAAGCAACGGATAATTAAATGAGATTGGTCCTGTTTTTGGTTGGCAGTTTGGTAATCGGCTTTTATGCTTTCGC
>QIIJ01000286.1 GCA_003232595.1 Aurantimonadaceae bacterium
GTTTTGGCAGTTTCCTGGATCCTCGGGACGGTGCCCGAGGATGACGATTGTGGGTTGGGTAGAGTTAAACCGGACAGTAGTGTGACAAGCACAGGAATCCAGTCCTCATAATCAGCGTAAAACAACAAAACTTGCGTATTTGTCTGGCATAGAGGCATGGGTCTCTGTGACAAGCACAGAGATGACGGGGAAACGGTACAATTTTCTTTCAAGCGATTGCCGTGTGAGTGGATGTCTTGCTGCGCGCCTGTGTCTTGAATTTACAAGCCGCAGATGAACAAGGTGGGAAAAAATCGCAATGCGCTTTTTGAAACCGCTTGTAATATTCCTGTACACTGTTATCGAAACATTCATGGAGACTATCCCGCCCCGGAAAACTGCCGGCACCATTGATGCGCTGTTTATCGCCGATGGCGATACATTCACATCCCGTGAAACCGCTTCGCTTGTGCTCACCTTTGAGGGCATTATTGGGGACTACCACCATGGCGCAACCCGTTTGTCCGGGGGAAGGGAGCCCTGGTATAAGCGGGGAACCGAGATCAGAAACGAGCGGCAATTGTCCCTGTTGTCAAAAGTCGAGCTCGATGTTGTGGCACAACGGCTCAATATTCCTGAAATCAAACCAGAGTGGATTGGCTGCAATGTGCTGTTGGGCGGGGTAGAAAATCTATCGTTTATGCCACCACGTACAAATTTGATGTTTAAGGGCGGGGCGACCATCCGCATCGATGGCAATAATGGCCCTTGCAAGGTTTCCGGTCGAGCAATTGCTGAGCATCATGAGGGGCGGGATGACATAACAACAGGTTTTTCCCGTGAAGCACAGCATATTCGCGGACTGGTTGGCTGGGTTGAAAAGCCCGGAGTCATCCACAAAGGGGAAGGGTTTGTTGCGCGGTTGCCTGAACAGTGGATTTATCAGGGGTAAAATTCCTTCTGTTTGATCTTGCCAAATAGATAAAAATGATATAAACATATCTTTATATCATTTTGAGGAACCCATGCTGAACCGTAGCCTCCCTGTTGAAACGACCTCACTTACTCGCAGCGTCGCCTGGTTGCGGGCGGCGGGTGAACCCACTCGGCTGCGGCTTCTGGCGCTCTTGTGCAAGGCTGATTTGACAGTCAGTGAATTGACCGAAATTCTCGGCCAGTCACAGCCGCGCATTTCGCGCCATTTGCGGCTTTTGGTCGAGGCAGGACTTGCCGAGCGCCACCAGGAAGGTGCCTGGGCTTATTTTCGCAGTTCCGATCAGGGTATTGCCGGTGATTTCATTACCTTCATGATCAGCCACATCGACGAAAGCGACGGCTTCCTTGCCGGAGACGGCGAGAGGCTTGAGGCGGTACGGCGCAAGCGGGCTGAAAATGCCGCACAATATTTCAGCCAGAACGCTGCTTCCTGGGACAATCTGCGTTCGCATCATGTCCCTGAAGAATTGGTCGAGGCGGAGATGATTGATATTATCGGCGAACGACACTTCGGCCAGATGCTTGATCTTGGTACTGGCACAGGCAGGGTACTTGAGCTTTTTGCACCTCAAAGTGAGCGTGCTGTCGGACTTGATGCAAGCCGTGACATGCTTTCCATTGCCCGGGCCAATCTTGAAAAGGCAGGCACATCAAATGCCCAGATACGCCAGGGCGATCTTTATCAATTACCAACCCCGCGTGACAATTTTGATCTGGTGACAATCCATCAGGTTTTGCACTTTCTTGACGATCCGGCACTTGCTATACGTGAAGCAGCGCGCGCACTTGCGCCCTCCGGTCTGATGCTGATTGTTGATTTTGCCCCGCATAATCTCGATTTTCTGCGTGAAGACTATGCTCATTTGCGGCTTGGTTTTTCCCATGAACAGATCAGCGAATGGCTTATCGCCAATGGTCTTGAGGTGTTGGAAATTCGTGATGTGAAACCGCAGGAAAAAAGCAAACTGACCGTAACGCTCTGGCTCGCCCGGGACCAACGCGTATTAATGGCCGATGCCGGGCTGGAGTTGAGAGCATGAGTATTTCACCCATAACGCGCCGCCCCTTGCGTGAAGCTGATATCAATGTTTCCTTCGAGTTTTTTCCACCGAAGTCTGAAAAAATGGAGCAAACCCTGTGGAACTCGATTGAACGACTGGAGCCGCTGGGTCCGTCCTTTGTATCAGTCACATACGGGGCTGGTGGCTCCACCCGCAAACGTACGCATGATACGGTTTCACGCATTTGCAACGAGACCAGCCTCACACCTGCGGCTCATCTGACATGTATTGATGCCAGTCGTGAGGAAGTTGATGAGGTTATTCGCGACTACTGGAAGGCGGGGGTACGCCATTTTGTTGCCCTTCGCGGCGACCCTGCAAATGGCGTAGGTTCACGCTACCGGGCGACACCTGATGGCTATCAAAATGCCGCTGAACTGGTGGCCGGTCTCAAGGCGTTCAGCGATTTTGAGATCACTGTTGCCGCCTATCCGGAGCGCCACCCGGAAAGCCCCGATTTTGCTACAGATATCGACATGCTGAAACGCAAGGTGGACAACGGTGCAACCCGGGCAATCACGCAGTTCTTTTTTGATAATGATGTGTTTGAAGCCTATGTGGAGCGGGTGCGACGGGCAGGTATCTATATTCCGATCGTGCCGGGCATAGCACCGATCCATAATTTCAAGAGCCTTAAAGGTTTTGCCGCCAAATGCGGCACCCACGTGCCGAGCTGGCTGGCAGAACGCTTTGAAGGCCTGGAAAATCAGCCTGATACCGAGGCTCTGATAGCTGCTGCCGTTGGTGCAGAACAGGCGCTTGATCTGGTCGCCCGCGGATTTTCAGATTTTCACTTTTATACCATGAACCGGGCTGACCTGGTTTATGCCATCTGCCATATGCTGGGCCTGCGGTCCGGTGATGGCGATGCGGATAATGAAGAAAGCGCCAGCGCGGAAGCGGCGTATCTGGTTTTAATCAACATCCCATTCAACAGGCATGTTCAAGGGTCCGCGGAATACCCAGCCGCCAAACCGCACCTCTTCGCCGCTGGCCATTCGCAGGTTATTCAGCCTATTGAAAAGAGACGGCAAAGCAATTTCACCAACCATTTTTCTGGCGACAAATGTGCCAAGGCAAAAGTGGGGGCCGGCACCAAAGGCCAGGTGCGGTGTTTTTGGTCGGGTGATGTCAAACTGGTCTGCTTTCTTATAGAGCGGCTCCTCACGGCAGGCGGCGGCGACTACCATTCCGATCCTGTCGCCCTTCTTCAAAGGCACACCAGCAAGTTCGGTATCGCGGGTGAGGATGCGTGGATACATGCCGATGGGCGATTGCCAGCGAATGGATTCTTCAAACACACGTCCCCACAGGGAAGGCTCATCTTCAACCAGTTTGCGCTGTTCCGGGTGGATTAGGAGCCCGTAAACGGCGGACAAGATCGCGTCTCGCGGCTCGTTTAGCCCACCGCTGATGATCACATTTACATTTGTCCAGATTTCATCGAATGACAAGGGATCATCCGCGTGCAGCATTGATGATATCATAGAATTATCGGGGTTTTGCTGATAGTGGG
>QIIJ01000342.1 GCA_003232595.1 Aurantimonadaceae bacterium
CCGGTGGCAAAACTGTTGTCGCTGGATGCCAGCCAGGTGATGAGGGCGGCGATTTCCTCAACCTGCACAAACCGCCCGCGCGGCACTTTTGCCAGCATGTAGTCGATGTGCTGCTGGGTCATCTGTTCAAAAATTGCGGTTTTGGCAACTGTAGGCGTGACGCAGGTGACGGCGATATCATGAGCAACAAGTTCCTTGCCCAGCGACTTGGTCAGCGCAATAACACCTGCTTTGGAGGCGGAATAGGCACCGCCATTGGGATTGCCCTCCTTGCCGGCAATTGAGGCTACTGAAACTATGCGGCCATAGTTGTTGGCCTGCATGATCGGGGCGATTGCCTTGCAGCAATAGAAAACACCATTGAGGTTAAGCTGAATGATTTTGTGCCATTCATCGACGGGATAGTCTGCAACAGGTGCATTGAGGCCGGAAATGCCTGCATTGTTGAGCAGAATATCAACCCGGCCAAAACGGGATTCGGTTTTCAGGGCTGCATCCTGCACGGCTTGCCAACTGGAAACATCAACATCAATGGCATCAACAGAGCCCTGCTCGGAGAGTTCTTTTACGGTTTGGCGGGCAAGATTGATGTCCTGGTCCCAGATCATCACACTGGCACCACCGGCAAGAAAGCGCTCGACGCAGGCACGCCCAATACCCTGGGCACCACCGGTCACAATTGCGAATTTGTTCGTCAGATCATAATTGTTCATTGGGCAACTTTTGGCTGAAGGGGATGACATTGGACGGATATTTCCAGACTAGATGCGAAAATTGAAATCGCAACAAAAAATTTTTTATTTTTGAAACATTGCTTTTTTTGACTGCTTCGTGCAGCGTATTGATGTTAACTTTTTGGTAAGCACAAAGGTGCGCCAACAATTGAAAGCGGGATTTTACCGATTGATGATCTCAAGTGGATTGGTATCGGCCTAAAGACCAAAGCTTAAACCGGGAGGAAAAATGAGAACCCTATTTAAAACCGTATTGGCTGGTGCAGTTGCTGCTGGCCTTTCCATGTCCATGACAACAATTTCGGACGCACAGGAAAAGAAAGTCCGCTGGAAGATGCATGCGGCCTTTGGCAAAAATCTTGCCGTGATTGGTGAGCCGCCACACCGCATTGCCGAGGCAATCAAGAAAATGTCCGGTGGTCAATTTGACATCAGGGTGTTTGAGCCTGGTGCTTTGACGGGCGGCTATGCATATTACGATCCGATTTCGCAGGGCTCAATTGATGCGGCCTGGGGAACACCGGGTGCAAACCAGGGTAAAAACTCTGCCTTTGCCTTCCTGTCGACCTGGCCGTTTGGCCCGGCTGCTCCTGAGTTTCTTGCCTGGCTGTTGTATGGCGGCGGTGTCGAGATTGCCGAGGAACTTTATGCCCGTGACAATATCAAATATATTTTCTGTGGCATGATTCCACCGGAAACATCGGGCTGGTTCCGTGAGGAAATCAAAAGCCTTGACCAGTTGAAGGGCATGAAAATGCGTTTCTTCGGCATGGGCGCCAAGGTGATGCAGAAATTTGGTGTATCAACGCAACTGCTTTCTGCTGCCGACATTTATCCGGCACTTGAGTTGGGAACAATTGATGCAACCGAGTTTTCCATGCCGGCAATTGACCGCTCGCTTGGTTTCTATCAGATCGCCAAGTTCAACTATTTCCCCGGCTGGCACCAGCAGGCGACAACCAATGAACTGTTGATCAATATGGACAAATGGAATGAGCTGTCAGAAGCCAACCAGACCATGCTTGAGACTGCCTGTATGGCAAACGTTACACAGGAAATTGCCGATGGTGAAGCTTCTCAATTTGAAGCAATGATCGAAAACGAAAAGAGTGGCGTGAAAAACGTTACCTGGACGGATGATCAAATCGCCCAATTCCGTGCGGCGTGGGATGAGGTAGTTGTCGAGGAAATCAAAGACAACCCTGATGCTCAGAAAATCTGGGCGTCCTACAATGCTTTTGCTGAAAAGTATAAGGTCTGGGGTGACCGCGGTTACCTCAAATAGGACCGTCAAATCTGACCGGCTGCAGGATGAGCAGCCGGTCATTTCCAATAATTCAAGCATGAGAACAGCCGCTCGGTAAATCTGTCGGGTAGAGAAGAGGTGCGCTCTCTGGTGTTTTCGACAGTGACGGCGGGGAGGCCGTGACCATGGACAGCCTTATCAAAGTTGCGGACTGGTTTGATCGACCGTCGCGAGCAATAGGCAAAATAGGCAGCTGGTTTATTTTACCACTGATTGCCATCATAATGTTTGATGTGATTACACGAAAAATCGATTTTTTTCGCATCATGCTGGCTGAAGCCAATATTTACTGGTTCAATCCGAATATTTTTCAGGATTCACAGTGGCATCTGCATGCAATTTTGATGTTCACGTCATTTGGCTTTGGTTATCTGATGAATTCCCATGTGCGGGTGGATATATTCCGCGAATTGCTGGCAAAGCGAAAACAGGCCTGGGTGGAAATTACCGGCCTGACGCTGATGGCAATTCCCTATCTGCTGATTATCACCTATTTTTCCTACAGATTTGTGGCCCTGTCATTTGGTCAGGGTGAGGGTTCTGAATCCCTTACCGGAATTGGTATGCGTTACATCATCAAATCGGTGATGGTGCTCGGATTTTTAAGTCTGTTGAGCGCATTGCTGGCAACATGGTTGCGGTTGTTTGTTTTTCTGTTTGGCAATGAAGACCAGAAAATCAGGGCAGCCGATGTAATCACTGTATTTGCCCATCAGGCGGAAGAAATAGAAACAGTTGTCAAGGGTGATGGCTCCACCGGTGGGGGGGCTTCCAATGCCTGAATTCATGTTTGAACATTTTGCCGAATATATCGGCGGATATATGTTTTTGGCACTTGCGCTGATTCTGTTTACCGGTCTTCCGGTTGCTTTGGCCGTTGGCGGCGTTGCAATG
>QIIJ01000289.1 GCA_003232595.1 Aurantimonadaceae bacterium
ACCGGGCTCAAGCAAAAGCTGCACCAGTTCTTAAGCGATCTTGAAGACCGCAAACTTGCTCGCAATTTTACCGGAAAAATTGAGGATTTCCCCACAAGCCCGATTGATGCCACCGGTGACATTGCCCGGGAAATTCTGGCGCGGATGGAGCTGCAACAGTAATTATCCGCCACCCTTTTCAACTCTGATTGGCGCTCCTTCTTTCATAATAATTTCCCGGTGCGGATAGGGAATGTTGATGTTGTTCTCATCAAATGTGTCCCACAGTGCAAGCATCACCTTGCCGCGTATATTGGTCAGCCCGTTTTGCGGATCGCTGACCCAGAATCGCAGGACAAAATCCAGCGATGAATCGCCAAATCCGGTCAGCCAGCACACCGGCGATTTTTGCGATGAAATGCGCTCCAGATTGCGCGTCGCATCAATCGCCAGTTTTGAAACTTCGTGCGGATTGGCATCGTAGGAGACACCAAAGGTTACATCGAGCCGGATCAGATCATTGCTGAATGACCAGTTCACCACCTGCTGGGTGATCAGATCCTCGTTGGGAATGAGATATTCCTTGCCATCACGGGTAACCACCGAGACAAAACGCGCCCGCAATTCGCGTATCCAGCCAAAGGTCTCGCCAAGGCTGATTGTATCACCGGGCTTGATCGATTTATCGAGCAGGATAATAATGCCGGAAATAAAATTCGACACAACCTTTTGCAGGCCAAAACCAATGCCGACACCAACCGCACCTGAAAAAACCGTCAGCGCGGTAAGATCAATACCAACCCCTGAAAGAGCAACCGCAAGGGCGGCAATCACCAGCGTTATTTTGATGATTTTGCCAAGCAGCACTTTCAACGATGGCGCCAACTCCGGCACATCGGCAATTCGTCGATCGGCATAGTTGCCCGTGGCCGTTGCCAACCACAACAAGGCGACAATCAGAAATGTACCCTGAATAACCTGAAGCACTGATATCCGAAAATTGCCAACCGAAAAAGCAGCCTGATCAAGCATCAGTTGCACATCGTCGAGCAGGCCGATGATCGAAAGGGCTGCAATGCTCCAGCCGACAATCGCCACAAATTTCGCAATCGGGCGAGAACGGATCACATGGCTCAAAACGGAGATGATCAGCCAGGCGGAGGCAAGGCTCACCCCGATGGAAACCAGATAGGAGTTGCTGGTCCAGGTCGTGGCGCGCAATATGTAAAATGCACCCCAGGCCAGGGCTATAAACAATATCCACTCAAATCGCCGAAGCACAGCCACAATGAGCCGCATGGTGCCTTTGGAGACTTTCAGCTTGCGCGCCCGAGCCTCGAATGGCGGCTCGATATATTTGGACAGAAACAAAGAGACCAGAAACAGGATCGCCAGAATTCCAAGTTGGAAGAATGTCCATGGCTGCAATAGAAAATCAACCCAGGACAAAAGCTGCGACTGGGCGCTTTCAACAAGTTTGGCAAAGTCAAATTGTTCTATCAGTGCGACCTTTCCAAAACGGGTGATTCGATGCTTTCAATGGTAGCACCCCCACCCGATGACAGGTCAAGCCAGCCAGTCGACCCAGCGACCGTGGAAATCACCACGGGCGAGATAAATCTCCTTACCATCCGGCCACAGGGTAAGATACAATCCCGCACCGGGGGATTTGCTATCGGTCTCAAACCGCAGCCATGCAAGAGGCGCATCTGTTGTGGCTGCATCTCCGGCAGTTTCAATCAATTCCTGCCCTTCTTTTTGCACAGGCTCGGGAAAATACTGCCAGGCGATCGTATGGTAGATAACATGGACCGCCCCCTCATGGCGCTGTTGCAGGCGTATGCGCAACCAGTCGATGGCGTCAGACTTCTCAACTGAATTGCCCGAGCGGGCGGCAATATCAATTGCTGCATGGGTAAGCAAAACCCGCTCGCGCTGATCCGGCCAGATATAGGAAAGCAACCGGTTCATTTCTTCACTGTTTGCCGGATTGAGCGGATTGAGATCACAACCCGCCCGTTCGCGAACGGTAAGGTTTGCCTGCTCAACCCTGTTCCCCTTCAACTCGGCAGAAAGCCGAACAGTACTTTTTTCATCCCCCCATGAGCGGTCTCCCAGTGAATAGCAAAACCGGTCAAAGTTCAAATTAAGCCCGGCGCTCGCCCCAAGCTCCGATAAAACCAGCGGCAGGGAGACTATGTTGGCAATCGTCCAGAACCCCGGCAGCAAGATCGACGAGCGCCGCACTTCATTGGTTTGCGGTGCCGAATTCAATCGCTCCTGAATAAACCCCTCATGGTCCACAAGCGCATTTTCAATTGCCTGCCAAAGCCGGTCATCATCAACACCCTTATGATCAGGCGGATAGACCGATTTAAGCTCCACAGACAGCCCTTCAATCACCACCGCATTGAGCGCACCCGCAAACCGAAGCGGCACACTGTCACCGAAGGCAGTTGCGTTGCCCGGCCAGGAAAGCACCCGGGCGCCAACGGCATTGTCAGTTGTCAGCCGTTCGGCAACCAGCTCGCACAATCTGGCGGTAAAGGGTGAACCCAGATCACGGCACGGTATCGCCTGAAAGCGAAAGGCTTCACGGATTTTATCGGAACAATCTGTCATTAATCTCCTTACGGCAACCAGTCAATCGGTACATGGTCCACCTGCGCGGCTACTCTTGCCAGCCACGCCCTGATAGCCGGAAAAGGACCAAGATCATAGCCTGCACGTTCTGCATTATGGCTGTAACCATAAAGCGAAATGTCGGCAACTGAAAAGCTGGCACCGGTTAGGAAAGGTGTTTTGTCCAGTTGGGATTCCATAACCCCGAGCGCCCGGTTGCCCTTGTTGAGCAGGGCCTGCATTTCTTCTTTTGTCACATCCGGTCGAACATCAGCATGAAGCATATTGGACAGTCGCACGGCAATTGCCGGTTCGTGGCTGTATTG
>QIIJ01000568.1 GCA_003232595.1 Aurantimonadaceae bacterium
GGAGCGGCGGCCAGTTGGGCAATTTGGCCTGTGGACACCTGCTGAAATCCGGGGCGCAGGATTATCAGGGCACCACCAAGGCCGATCAATATGCCCAGAACACGGCGGGTGCGAAGTTTTTCGCCCAGAAATACCGCTGCACCAATGGTTACGAATATGGTCGAGGTATAACCGATAGCCGTAACCTCGGCGATCGGAATGCGGGCCATGGCATAAAACCACAATATAACGGCCAGGCCATGGATCAGCCCGCGCAATGCGAATCCGGCAACCAGCTTTTTTGACATGCGGATTTTGGCAAGTTTAAATATAACCGGGGCAAGCAGCACCATGCCAATCAGATAGCGGATAAATGCGGCCTCTACCGCCGGCAGGCTGGAACCGAGTGAGCGGACAATACCGGTGAATATGACAAAACACAGACCTGTAAGTACCATCCAGCCGATGCCTTCAAGAGCCCGATTGCGTGGATTTGCCTGTGTTGAAGATGAGGTCATGAGGACTGTTCAGTTTTTGGAAAATTCGGTTGTCGTCAATGGGGCACCAGCCCATATTTCTGACGCAGGATAAATCGCCCGTTAAGCAGCACGGCGGCAAGGGCCAGGGCAAGTGCAAGACCAAACCAAAGACCGACGCCGCCATAATCAAGGACAAAGGCAAGCGTGTAGGCCACCGGCATGCCAACCAGCCAGTAGCAGAATACCGCGATAAACATCGGCGTACGGGCATCTTTCATGCCGCGCAGAACGCCGGTTGCGATGATTTGTGCGGAATCGACCAGTTGAAACGCTGCAGCCACAAAAACCAGAGGAATGGCATAGGCGACAACCAGGGCTGTATCCGGCATTTCACTGTCGAGAAACAGTCTTATCAGCGGTTCGGGGAATGTCCAGAATATGATTGCACCTAAAAAGGCCGTGCCCATTGAGATCGCCAATACGGAATAGCCCGCTCGTTCCAAACCAAGCCAGTCTCTGCGTCCAAGTGCCTTGCCGACGCGTACGGTTGCCACATTGGAAAGGGCAAGGGGGATCATGAAAGTAATTGTTGCCAGTTGCAGGGCAATGCCGTGGGCAGCAAGTGCAACGGTGCTGATCCAGCCCATCATTACGGAAGCACCAATAAACAGGCTGACCTCGGCCAGAATGCCGAAGCTGATCGGCCAGCCAAGACGCAATACTTCGCCAAATGCACTCCAGTCGGGACGCCAGATGCGCCCGAAAATCTCATAGGGCATAATTTCCGCATTTTTCAGCATATATGCAAGACCGCCTGAAAATACGGTGATCTGGGTAAGCAATGTGCCGACAGCTGCCCCGCGCACGCCCATTTCAGGTGCTCCGAAATTGCCGAACATAAAGGCATAATTAAAGAGTGCATTTAAGACCGCCGTTGCAATTGATGCCACTAATATGACCTTGCCGAATTCAAATACAGTCATCAAAGAGCGCAGGCAAAAGAACCACAAAAGCGGCAGGGTCGACCACATGGCAATGCGCATATATTGCTCAACAATGATGGCCACGACTTCTTCCTGTCCCAAAAACAGCATGATGTCTTTGGCAAACCACAGGGGAGTGAGTGACAGAAAGAAATAGAAAGTCACGGCCCACAATCCCATGCGAACCGAGCGACGCACCCCGCGAGCATCGTCGCCGCCAAGGGCGTTGGCTGCAATCGGGATGATGGCAAATGCAAGCCCGGCACCGAATATCCAGACGATAAAATGCATCTGGGTTGCCAGGACGCCACCGGCCAGTTTTTCCACACCAAGCCAGCCCATCATCAAAGTGTCAGTGACGCCAATTGCCGAGGTCGCCAGTTGAGCACCGATGAGTGGCATGCCAAGCACCAGCGTTCCCCGCACATGGTGGCGCCAGGAATTGTCAAGTTTTGGTATTGGCCGCTTGATATCCATCACGGTCACAGATGTTTTCCAGTTTTAGAATCAAGGCCCGCAGATTGGAAGAAAAGCAAAACAAATCGCAACAGGATCGAGCCCAATCTTCGGACGGTATCTGAACAAACTACAGCGGTCTATCTGTTTCTGGAATTCAGACAAATAGTTTGTGTGAGCATCTTCACACCGCAGTCATGTTCGATTGTGCTATTCTGCCATTCACAGCTTTGGAAGGTGTAATTATGGCAATTTTAATAATCACAAACCGCAATATTCAGCGAAAACACAAGGACCATCGTGCTTTTGGTGACGAGTTTAATTCCAAAGGGCCAATGGAGTTGCGTTTGGCAACGGCGGAGAAGAAAAACAGCAAATGGCGGGTAACCCTGGTGCCGGAATCCGGTATTTCCGCCACCAGCAAACCAAGCGCCAGAATATTCAGGGAATATCGCGAAAACCTGATTGCCACCAATCGAAATTGTGTTTTGTTTGTGCATGGCTTCAATCAGGATTTGGAAAAAAACCTGGAAAAGTGCCTTGAAATCGAGAGTTATGGCGTTGATGTGATAGCCTTTTCCTGGCCGTCCAATCCTGGCGGTTTCAAGCCGGTTGAATATAAGCGCGCCCGCCGTGCCGCCGAGATCAGCGCGCCCGCCCTGGACCGGGTATTTGAAAAACTGATCAACTATTTTCAGGAGCTTGGTGAAGAGGAAATGGCCCGTTGCAATATTTCCTACAATTTTCTTATCCACTCACTTGGGAACTATCTGTTTCAAAACTTTATTGAAAAACGCCTGCTGGATGGTGAAACCAGATTGTTCGATAATATCATCCTGCATCAGGCCGATGTTGACAGCGTGGGCCATTACGACTGGATGTCACGATTGCACTATGCAAGGCGTATTTATGTCACCCACAACGAAGATGACAAGGTTCTTGATACATCTGATATCATCATGCCAGATCGTCTGGGCAATACGCTTGGCAATCCTGAGGTGGACCATGTGAAATACATTGATTTTAC
>QIIJ01000454.1 GCA_003232595.1 Aurantimonadaceae bacterium
CCCAGACATATTCTGCATCAAGATTATCACTGCCGAATTCCTCGCCCAATATTCCGAATTTCGGGAAATGGGCGCTGATTTCTTTTCGCATGATTTTTTCAACGGCACGGTCAACTTCAGTCACCGGACTACCATCAGCCTTGAATTCGTAAGCACAACCTTTTTGGAACGCGTCAACAATGACAGGACGAACCTGATCTGCAAGATTGTCGGCAAATTCAACAAATTCATCGAGATTATTCATATTCAATTCTCCAAAACACTGGCAAACTGCTCCAGGGAATACTCTATCTCGGAAGGCGTATTATAGTGAGCGATGCCTACACGCACGACGCCGGAAGTCTCATCAATCCCCAAATGGCGCACAGGTTCAAAAGCATAATTGTGGCCATGCCAGACAAAAATACCCTTTTGTGCCATTGCGCCTGCAATAAATTCAGGAGCAAGTTTTTCGTGGGTAAAAGAAATGGTCGGTACCCTTTGCGCAATTCGATTGTTATTGGTTATGCCATGTATGGTTACACCGGAAATGCCGCCAAGTCCTTCAATCAATGTGCGGGTAAGGCCGTTTTCGTAGTCACAAAATCCATCATAGGCAACTTTCAGCAAATCGCGACGTTCGCCACTGCCACCTAATTGTTTTCCCAACCACTCAAGATACCCCACGGTTTCGCTCAGTCCGCTCAGCAATTCGATTTGTGGCGTTCCGGTTTCAAATTTTTCCGGCAAAGCCATTGATGAACAACGGCACTTATAAGCCTCAAGTTCTTCCAGAATTTCCTGCCGACCCCAGAGGATGCCAAGATGGGGGCCAAAAAATTTGTAAGAGGAGCAGGCAAGAAAATCGCAGCCAATAGATTTCACGTCGATCAAAGCATGAGGTGCCAGTTGAACCGCATCTATATAAGTCAGAACCCCCGCTGATCTGGCGATATCCACCAACTGTTCGACATTATTGATTGAGCCGGTGAGGTTGCTGGCATAGTTGAGTGCCAGAACCCGTGTTTTGTCATTGATAAGGGCTTCCAGGTCTTCGCGCTCTATGCACCAGGTTTCCCTGTTGAACTTTAACCACCTGATGGTGAGGCCCAGGTCCTGCGCCAAATGAAGCCATGGCGATATATTTCCCTCATGGTCCATTGACGTGACAATTATTTCATCTCCCGCTTTCAACGTGCGCCCGATCGTTCGAGACATATTAAACGTCAGATTGGTCATGCTTGGGCCAATGATGAATTTCTTCTGGATCTGCCCCCAGAAACACCGCCATTGCCGCGTGAGCATCGCTCCAGATTTGATCAGAATTCTGGCTGGCACGAAATGCACCGCCAAGATTACTGGCCCCTGTGATCATGCCGCGAACCACACCATCTATCACGCGCTGGGGCACCTGGGTGCCGGCGGGATTGTCCAGATAGACCCGCGCCTGGTCACTGTTTTTCAGAGCAAGTGCCGGAAACTGGCTACGCACGGCGTCAATTGGAAATTCTTTCATCGCCGTCTCCTCGGGCAAATATGCACATTGTTCATTGAGTACGTTGGATAAATATATTCTACCTGATGGCACCAGGTTCAATCCTCCTCAAGTGGGATGGATTGGCAACAGTAAAATGGAATGGTGAGCCCGTCCGGGTTCGAACCGGAGACATCCTGATTAAAAGTCAAGCGCTCTACCAACTGAGCTACGGGCTCCTGGATCGGCATGAATCGACCGGTCAGGCTGCGCGGAAAATAGGGACGAGTTCCCGTGCGGTCAAGTGGCAAAACAAGCTTTCATGGATAAAGTTAAAACCATACTGCCGGGACAATTATCTTGCTCGTCTATCGCTGCTAAAATTTTGCCAATAGTGCCGGGCCGGGAACGGTTTTGAACGTCGGATATGACGTTGTTTTGATCAATAATGACTGTGTAGCCACGTCAAAATGCCCTATAGGCATTGGCATAAATTGAGGTTATAGCCAACACGAAGCTGATCAACCCAAGGCAGCTGAGAGGTACCCATGATCGCTGAATTAACCTATCTGAGTGCAATGCTGGCAGGGATAATCTCGTTTGTTTCTCCTTGTGTTTTGCCGCTGGTACCACCTTATCTGAGCTATCTGGCCGGCGTATCGCTGGATCAGTTGGCCTCAGACAGTGCAGATATTGATGCCCGTGAGCGAAAACAAATACAACAAAAGGTGTTTGTCAATGCAGCAATATTTGTGCTGGGCTTTTCAACTGTATTTATAAGCCTCGGTGCCGGGGCATCAACTATTGGCTATTTGTTGCGATCCTATATCGATGTGCTTGCGACTGTTGCTGGGCTGGCCATCATTCTGATGGGCATGCATTTTCTGGGCGTATTGAAAATCGGGATGCTTTATCGCGAGTTGCGGTTCCAGGCAGGGGGAACGGCGGTAGCAACTGCAGGCGGAGGCAGCAGCAGTAGCAGCACATCTCCTGTGGCCATGGCTGGCGGCTCCTATGTAATGGGGCTTGCTTTTGCATTTGGCTGGACGCCGTGTATCGGGCCAATCCTTGGTGCAATTCTTGCTGTTGCCAGTTCTCAGGAGAGCGTTGGTGAAGGCGCATTTTTGCTGGCGATCTACTCCGCCGGACTTGGCATACCGTTTATGCTGGCGGCGTTTTTTGTCAATCCGTTTATGAGGTTTCTATCCCGCTTTCGCCGTCATTTGGGCCTGGTGGAAAAAGTCATGGGAGGTCTTTTGATTATTACCGGAATTTTGTTCCTGACTGGAAGTATGCAGATCATGTCATTCTGGCTGCTTGAGAAGTTCCCGATCCTTACCGCCTATACCTAGTGTGACTGGAATATTGTTGCCCGATTTGAGACGGTTGATAATTGTAGCGGGCAGGGTGGCAAGAATGATGCCACCGCCAACCAGCAAGATGCCTGCCAGGTGGTATGGCTGAAATATCTCGCCAAGATAAAATACAGCCATGCCAACACCGTAGACTGGCAGCAGATACATGAATATCCCGGCAATCGAAGAACCTGCCACCTTGACACCGTGTTGAAACGCATTGAATGCAATCAGCGAGGCAAACAGGATAATGCCGCCAATATTCAGCCAGGAAACGAGGCTTGTCGGGAAGGTGTCGCGATAGACAATCTCGACGATTGTAAATGGCGCAAGGGTAATGGCGCCCATAAATGCAATCACTACAAACAGTGCAACTGTTGGTACACGGTCAAGCCCGGGCGTTTTTATCAGTACAGAATAGATCGACCAGCTGATTGCCGAGAGCAGAAACAAGAGGTCTCCGATATTGAATTCAAGCGACATCATAGTATTCAGGCTTCCCCGGAATATGATGACTGCAACACCAGTCATCGCAATAGCAATGCCGGATAGTTCACGCCCGCCGACTTTGCGGCCCTTGAACATCCATTCAAGGAATATGATCAAAGCCGGAGACGATGTATAAATCAGGGTGCCGTTGGTGGCGGAAGTATATTTGAGCGCCAGATATACAAGCGCACCGCATATCCACATGCCAAGAAATCCCAACAACAACAACCGTTTCCAGTTTTGTCGCAATACAACAATATGTTCTGCAATAACCGGCGCAACAAATGGTATCAGGATCAGGGTGCAGGTGAACCAGCGGATAAAGGCCAGTGTCCAGGGTTCAACCAGTTCAACAACGTCCCGCCCAAAAATTATATTGGAAGAGAAAAACAGGGGCATAAGCGCAAGAACTACAAATGTCCTGACAGGAATTTTGTCAGCCATTTGCGACCGCTTCAGCAAGGATTACCGTCATCAATATCAATTCCTGTTTAAAACGCGACCGGCGAAAGTAACTGGACTGCAAGGGGTGATTATGCGTTGGCGTATTTGATTGCAACGGCGCTGAGCGCTTGCCTGGTCTTTAAACGGGCCGGCGACAAGATGAGCCTCAAGTCCGCCATTGACATCAATAATGGATGCTCGCGGCTCCAGTTCTGAAAAAAGCGTTGGTGCAATATTGACCATTGACAGATACCTCTTTCCAAGAGCGGCAAAGGAATTGCTGACACCGAGATCAATGCCGATGGGCAATTGGCTCGATTGTGAGTTGGCTCGATTGTGAGTTGAAATTGATTACTTGATCAAACCGGGATTGGTTGATGGCTGCTGTGTCTTCGGGAAATGGCTGTGAAGTTGCGATATCCTGTTCCTGTATTTTTGTACCTATCGCGCCGGTCTGAATAGCGTCTATTCCATCTGCCATGAATGCCAGCTGATCTTGCTCATTATCAGTGATGAATATTGAAATCATTGCAATTGC
Source organism: Aurantimonadaceae bacterium (assembly GCA_003232595.1). Taxonomy (GTDB): domain Bacteria; phylum Pseudomonadota; class Alphaproteobacteria; order Rhizobiales; family Rhizobiaceae; genus SZUA-100. The sequence goes on from QIIJ01000454.1 coordinate 4,280, forward strand.
AACGGCCAGCACCGCGCCGCCGCCCCAAAAAACGGCATCTTTAACCGTGGTTCTGAT
>QIIJ01000567.1 GCA_003232595.1 Aurantimonadaceae bacterium
CTAATTGGCTCGGTAATATGAACAACCTCACCTTGATTGAAGGTCATGGGCGGTTGGAAAGCGCCAACAGTGTTCGTGTAAACGGCGAATTACTTGAAGCTAACAAGATCATAATCAATGTTGGCGGACGGGCAGTTGTTCCTGATATGCCTGGTATCAATGATGTTAGCTTTATGACCAATTCCGACATCATGGATGTGGATTTTGTGCCGGAGCATCTCATCATTATCGGGGGAAGTTACATCGGACTTGAATTTGCCCAAATGTACAGGCGCTTTGGCAGTCGGGTCACTGTTGTCGAAATGGCTCCCAAACTGATTGGCCGTGAAGATGATGATGTGTCTGCAACCGTGCAAGAAATTTTGGAAAACGAAGGAATTGGATTTAAGCTTAATGCCAGTTGCATCAGCCTGGCGCAGCGCGGTAGTCAGGTCGTGGTAACCGCCAGCTGCGAACCGGGCAATGAAGAAGTCGTAGGATCGCACATCCTGATGGCTGTTGGCCGAAAGCCGAATACAGATGATCTGGGATTAGATAAAGCTGGCGTTGAAACCGACGCGAGAGGCTACATTATTGTCGATGATGAACTTCAAACAAGCGTTACCGGTGTATGGGCGTTAGGTGACGTCAATGGTCGTGGGGCATTCACCCACACCGCGTACAACGATTATGAAATTCTTGCCGCAAACATGTTTGACAATGACCAACGTCGGTTATCAGATCGTATCACGACCTATGGCCTGTTTATCGACCCGCCATTGGGCCGGGTCGGCATGACTGAGGCCCAAGCAAGAGAAACAGGTCGTAAAGTCCTAATTGGAAAAATGCAGATGGCCCGCGTTGGTCGCGCCCGTGAGCGCAGTGAAACCCAAGGCTTCATGAAGGTGCTGATTGATGCGGAAAGCGAGAAAATACTCGGTGCAACAATTCTCGGGATTGGTGGTGATGAAGTTATTCACTCAATCATTGATGTCATGTACGCCGATGCGCCTTACACCGTTATCCAACGCGCAATGCACATACACCCCACCGTCAGCGAATTGATTCCCACTTTGTTGGGCGATTTAAAACCACTGGAATAAATGTCAAATGTCTTGCCGTGTTTTAATCACAGTCATTTTGTCATGCATCAATTCATCCATGGTGTGATGAATGCCGCCGATGCCGTATCCGGAAGTTTTCCGTCCGGTGAACGGCATCCAGTCGGTGCGAAATGCTGTGTGGTCGTTGATCATGACGGCGCTGGCATCAAGTGCGTCGGCAACGATCAGCGCCCGGTCCAGATCCTTTGTGAAAACCGCCGCCTGAAATGCGACGGGGAGTGAATTGGATTGGTTGATCGCCATTTGCAAATCGTCAAATCCGTAGATGCAGGTAACAGGCCCGAAGATTTCCAGGGTTGAAACTTTGGCATCCACAGGTGGGTCAATCAAGATTGTCGGTGCATAGACATGTTTGCCGACCCTTTCACCACCGATCGCAATTGTTGAACCTGCATCGGCTGCTTCATCAACCCATGTTTCAACCCGATCGACCTCCCGTGGCAGAATAAGCGGGCCAATATCTGTATTTTTGTCTGTCGGATCGCCGGTTGTGAGCTTTGATACTTCGCCTACAAACCTGCCGAGGAATGCGTCCTTTATCCGATTTTCAACAAAAATGCGCTGCACGGATACGCAGACCTGCCCGGCATGATAATAGCCGCCCTTTGCAAGGGAAGGTATCGTCTGGCGCAGGTCTGCGTCGTTGCAAATGATAACGGGTGCGGCACCACCGTGTTCAAGGGCGCATCGTGTGCCAGGGGCAAGCCTGCTGCGTAAATACCAGCCAACCTTTGACGAACCGATGAACGAGAAAAACGCCACCCGCGGGTCCGTAACCAGTTGTTCTGCCGTCGGGATATCACAGATGCAGAGTTGGCACATGTGTTCCTCCAGCCCGGCCTCGTGAACCAGTTCGACAAACTTCAGGCAGGTGAGCGGTGTTGTATCTGCCGGTTTGATAATCACTGGACAACCCGCCGCAATGGCCGGGGCAACCTGATGAACAATCAGATTGAGAGGATGATTGAAGGCGCTCACGGCAACTACCGGGCCAATGGGTTCTTTACGGGTATAGGCAATTCGCCCTTCTCCGGCCGGAGTAATATCCATCGGAATCTCTTGCCCGTGCAATCGGGCAATGCCTTCGGCTGCGAGCTCCACACCGTTCACCGCCCGCTCCGCTTCGACCTCCGCATCTCGAATTGGTTTACCGCCTTCGCGGGCAATCAAAAGCGCAAATTCATCTTTCTGATTTCTCAGCAGATCAGCGAGACGCCGCAATATTTCGATACGCCTGTGTGCCGGTTGCCAACCCTTACGATCTTTGAACGCCTTAGTTGCGCGACTGAGCATCTCATCAACTTGGGGCCAGTTGACAAGATCCAGTTCCGCAATCACCTCGCCATCAAAAGGTTGCTGCACAACAAGTTTTTGTTTTCCCGTTTTGGGTGATTCAGTTCCCATGATCACACCACACAAGCGCGCTCAGCGAGTTCATCAATCAACACACGCTTGTTCTCGCTGTAATCAACCGGTGCTTCCACCAGATGAACACCGCCATCGCGAAAGCATTTTTTCAACATAGGTACAAATTCATCGGCCGCTTCGACCCGGTGGCCGTGGGCACCATAGCTTTCGGCATATTTAACGAAGTCAGGATTGCCGAACTCAAGACCCCAGTCGGCCAATCCGTAATCCGCCTGTTTCCAGCGGATCATGCCATAGGAATTGTCGTTGATGACCAGCACCACCAGGTTCAGTTTCAACCGAACGGCGGTTTCCAGTTCCTGACTGTTCATCATAAACCCACCATCGCCACATATTGCCATGACGCTTTTATCAGGATACAACATCGACACCATCATTGC
>QIIJ01000047.1 GCA_003232595.1 Aurantimonadaceae bacterium
ATTCACGTTACTTTTATGAACTGGCTTCTGCGATGTTTGGCTGGCGGCTTGAACTGGTCGAGAAAGTGCAGGCCTTTCACTTCAAGGGCGGACAGGGGGCTAAAACAGGCACTGGCGGCCATTTGCCGGGCAACAAGGTTACCGATAAAATTGCAGCGGTTCGCGGGCTTAGTCCCGGTGAAAGCGCCATTTCACCGCCAACTTTTGCTGATCTTGAAACACCGTCTGACTTCCGCAAACTTGCCGATGAAGTGCGAGAGCGTAGTGGCGGCATTCCGATTGGCTTCAAGCTTTCAGCCAACCATATTGAAGACGATATCGATTTTGCTGTGGAAGCTGGAGCAGATTATATTATCCTGGATGGCCGAGGCGGGGCCACAGGCGCTGCGCCTTTGATATTTCGCGATCACATCAGTGTGCCGACCATACCCGCACTTGCCAGAGCGCGCCGGCATCTGGATAAGAAGTCAGGCCGCGAAATTACGCTCGTAATCACCGGTGGACTACGGGTCGCTGAGGATTTTATCAAGGCAATGGCCATGGGAGCCGATGCGATTGCAGTTTCAAACTCAGCACTTCAGGCCGTAGGCTGCGTGGCTGCACGCATGTGCAACACCAACAATTGCCCGGCGGGAATTGCCACACAAAAACCCGAGCTTCGCGCCCAGTTGGATGTGCAAACCGGAGCAGAACGGCTTGCCCGCTATTTCGGCGCAAGCGTTGAACTGATGCAGGTTATGGCCCGCGCCTGCGGTCATTCCAGCCTGAGTGATTTTCAGGTTCGCGATCTGACAAGCTGGAAGCGTGAAATGGCCGATTTGAGTGGAGTGAAATTCGCAGGTGTGCGGTAATACAGGGTGTGTTCGATAAGGTTTCCCAAACCTGTCATCATTGGTTCAGTATTTTTCTTTGCTTCTTGATTTCCCGATATAATGCCTCGGGAGTAATGCCCAATTCGGCCGCCAAATTTTTCCAACTGCCTTTTGGAGGCAGTTGCCCATTCCATTCTATCCACCCAATCAGTCGTTCCGACACTTTGTTCATCGTAAGCAGTTCACTGCGATAACGCGAATTCTGCAATTCGTTGGCCAGATAAGCTGACCAGAGCATTGAAATTTCTGCACTTTCGGACAGTTTTCTCAATATGGCCGAGCGTGGCAATTGAAGCAATCGAGAGGCTGCTTCACCGATACAACTGCAATGATAGTGGTCTGAATAGAGCGATGCTTCTGCAACGATTGCGCCGGCTTGCGTCCGGTTTAGCAGCAGTGTGCCGCCATTTTCTTGATTTCGCATCAGGGTGAGTTGTCCGTCCTCTACCAAATACAGCGAATTTACCAGATCACCCTGGTGAAAAAGATACTCACCCCGCGATATCGAGACCGTTTGAACGGCGAGTTTTTTAAGGGAATGATAAAGTTGGTTAGACATGATTGTGATCATGTTCATATATTTTCCGACATGGCAATATCCAATCAGTCAGATAGGAGAATAGACAATGAGATTTCGAACAATTGGTACAATATTTTTTATGACTATTGGCACCCTCGGTTCAGTTGAAGCTCAACAAAATCAGGTTTCGATATATACGGGTGAGGAAACGCGTGAGATCAAGAGTCTTTCATCAGATGATATAGCGGCACTTAAGAGCGGTGGTGGTTGGGGGCTGGCAAGGGCGGCAGAACTTAACGGCGTGCCGGGGCCGGCACATCTGCTGGAATTAAAAACTGAAATTCCGCTCCGGCCAGATCAAATCAGCGCAATCGAAGCGATATCAGTAGAATTAAAAGCAAAGGCTGTTGTGGAAGGCGAACGTTTGATTGAATTGGAGCGGCAGCTTGGAAGAGAGTTTCGAAATAAATCGATTTCTGATAAAGTTTTGCTTCAGCTTCTGGATGAAATATCCAAAAGTTACCGTAATTTAAGATATATTCATCTTTCCACTCATCTTACAACGCCACCCTTGCTTACAGCAGGCCAGATCAAGCGCTACAATGAGCTTCGCGGATATGGAACCAACAACCCCTGTGTCAACATTCCTGAGGGACATGATCCTAAAATGTGGAAGAAGAATAATGGCTGCGGATGAACGCTAATTTGTCGTGGTTTGGGAACTGCGAATCCTGTAAACACCACCCATGGACTTTTCCCCCGAACAGGATGATGCACTTGTTGCTGTTTCGCACTGGCTGAAACAGGGTTATCCGCAGGTTTTCAGGCTGTTTGGTTATGCTGGCACCGGCAAGACCACGATGGCGCGGCATTTGGCTGAGGGCATTGATGGCGATGTGCTTTTTGCCGCTTTTACCGGCAAGGCGGCGATGGTTTTGCGCTCCAAAGGGGCAAAAAAGGCATCGACCATCCATTCGCTGATTTACCGCCCGCGTGGCGAGGAACTGGTCGAGGACGAGGATACCGGCAAATCGTCGATGACGCCTTTGTTCACGCTCAACCGTCAAAGCCCGGTGGCGGCGGCTTCACTGATCATCATCGATGAATGTTCGATGGTTGATGAGGCGCTCGGGCGCGATCTGTTGTCATTTGGCACGCCGGTACTGGTGCTTGGCGATCCGGGCCAGTTGCCGCCGGTCTCGGGCGGTGGTTATTTTACCGATCATGAGCCGGATATCCTGCTTGAAAATATTCACCGCCAGGCCCGTGGCAATCCGATTATTGATCTGGCCCAAAGCGTGCGCGAGGGCCGCGAGATCGACTATGGCTCTTACGGGGCAAGCCGCAAGATTTCGCGCGCCGATGTTATTCAGGAAGATGTGCTGGAGGCTGATCAGGTGCTGGTCGGCACCAACAAGACAAGGCGGCTGTTCAACCAGCGCCTGCGTGATCTGAAAGGTTTTCAGGGGCCGTTACCTGCCTCCGGGGATAAACTTGTGGCCTTGCGCAACGATCCGGC
>QIIJ01000630.1 GCA_003232595.1 Aurantimonadaceae bacterium
GCGGCGAGGGGGTAGGCAAATCCACCCAGATCAAACTTCTGGCCAGGCGCATTGAAGAACTCGGACACAGGGTGCTGGTGACGCGGGAACCCGGCGGGTCGCCCGGCGCAGAGGCTGTGCGCCATGTGCTATTGTCTGGTGCAGCCGAACCGCTTGGCACAGACATGGAGGCAATATTGTTTGCCGCAGCGCGTAGCGACCATGTGGAACAGGTGATTAAACCCGCGCTCGAACAAGGCATTACAGTACTAAGTGACCGCTATTTTGATTCATCACGGGTCTACCAGGGCGTAACCGGCAATGTGAGCGAAGACATGATGAATGCACTGGTGCAGGTTGCCTGTGAAGGAGCATGGCCGGACCTGACCATCATTCTTGATCTGCCACCGGAAGAGGGTTTGCGCCGCGCAACAAAACGGCGTGGCGATAACGTGGCCGACCGCTATGAAAAAGAAGCGATTGCGATGCAACTTGCCAGGCGTAAAGCGTTCCTCGATATTGCCCGCAATGAGCCGGAGCGCTGTGTCGTCGTTAACGCCGATGACAGCACAGAAGCAGTTGGCGAGGTTGTGTGGGCCGTGGTTAAATCCCGGCTTGATTTTGGTGCTGATATGGAGAAGGGGTAGTGATGAAATTTGTGGTACTGGCTTACGCCGCTATTCCGATCTCCATACCGCGGCGAGGATTTATACGATCGTGTTTGTCATTTCAAAGTCCGCACCATGAAACCAGTTGATGGCGAACGGCTGATTTATGAGCAGATTGAAGGGCTGGTTGATCCTTCAGCCAATCTCAATCTTTTTGGTCATCAACCGACGGAAGATGAATTGGCCCGGGCCTATGCTTCCAGGCGCATGCATCATGCCTGGCTTATTTCCGGTATGAAAGGCATCGGCAAGGCGACACTGGCCTACCGCTTCGCCACTCATATATTCCACCACTCCAAACAAGGTTCTGCACCTGATAATATGTATAAGCCCACGGCAAAGAATAGTGATTACAGCCAGCTTGCCGCCGGTGCCCATCCCAATCTTGTTCATCTGACCCGGCCGTGGGACAGTAAAACCAAGACTTTTAAAACCGTGTTGAGTGTTGAGGAAATTCGCCGCACCCGGCCGTTTTTTGGCATGACAGCCACAGGCGGTGGCTGGCGGGTTGCGATTGTTGACCCAGCGGAAGACATGAACGCCAGCGCCGCCAATGCGTTGTTGAAAATCCTTGAGGAACCGCCGGCAAAATCGCTGCTTCTGCTTATCTGTAACGCGCCGGGAAGGCTTTTGCCGACCATTCGTTCGCGCTGCCGGGAGATTAACGTGCGCCCGCTTGAAAGCGAAGATATGGCAAAGGCGCTAAATTCGCTTTATGGGGAAAACAACGGATTTCAGCAGGAAATGGGCACAATCAGCACACTTGCCGATGGTTCTGTTCGCAAGGCCATTCAATTAATCGAAGGGGAAGGATTGAAGAATTATCGCGGCTTTTTATCGCTTGTCACGGCTGATCTGCAAAAACCGGTCAACTGGCCTGCGATCCACACGCTTGCTGACAGCTTGTCGCTCAAATCCAGGACGCACGCCTACCTCTTGTTTGTTGACATGACCATGGGCTTTCTGGCACGGCGGGTGCGTGCCATTGACGAGCCTGTTTTCAATTCAAACGGGGCAGCGGATTTTACCAAAGTGCCGCTTGCCCGCTGGGCCGATGTATGGGAAAAGACCGCCCATTCTGCAAGGCTTGCCGAAACATTCAATCTCGACAAAAAGCAGGTGGTCTTAAACATTTTCCGCGACATTACGAATGCGGTTCGACAGGTTCCAGGAAACCGGTAACATGAGTGGCAAAACGCCCTATTATATTACGACGCCGATATTTTATCCCAATGGTGTGCCCCATATCGGCCACGCCTATACGGCGATTGCAAGCGATGTTCTGGCCCGCTTCAAGCGGCTTGACGGCTATGATGTGATGTTTTTGACCGGTACCGATGAACACGGTCAGAAAATGCAGCAGACCGCTGAAGAGGAAGGCATTCCAACCATGGAACTTGCTGACCGAAATTCGGCGCAATTTCGAAAAATGGTGGAAGTTCTCAACTGTTCCCATGACGATTTTATCCGCACTACCGAAGAGCGCCACCACAAGACCTGCCAGGAATTGTGGCGGCGGATGGAGGCCAATGGTGATATCTATCTCGGCAATTATGGCGGCTGGTATTCTGTTCGTCAGGAGGCTTATTTTGAGGAGTCCGAAACGACTGTCGGTGAAGACGGATTGCGGGTGGAACCACTTGGTTCACCGGTTGAATGGGTCGAGGAGGAGAGCTATTTTTTCCGCCTTTCTGCCTATCAGGAACCATTGTTGAAACTATATCAGGACAATCCCGGTTTTGTCGGGCCGGAATCACGGCGTAATGAGGTTGCAAGTTTTGTGAAATCGGGACTGCGCGATTTATCGATATCGCGAACCACTTTCGACTGGGGCGTTCCGGTGCCGGGTAACGATGATCATGTGATGTATGTGTGGGTAGACGCGCTGACCAATTATGTTACCGGCACGGGCTGGCCTGAGAGCAGCGATCTCAATCGTTTCTGGCCGGCGGATTTGCATATGATCGGCAAGGATATTGTGCGTTTTCATGCGGTCTACTGGCCAGCGTTTCTCATGTCGGCCGGACTGTCTGTGCCCAAGCGCGTGTTTGCCCACGGGTTTTTATTCAACAAGGGTGAAAAGATGTCCAAATCCGTCGGCAATGTGGTTGATCCGTTCCAGATGGCTGACCAATATGGCCTTGACCCGATGCGCTATTTTTTCATGCGTGAGGTTTCCTTTGGTCAGGATGGCAGTTACAGCCACGAGGCAATTGTCAACCGGATCAATGCTGACTTGGCCAATGATCTTGGCAATCTTGGCAATCTTGCCCAGCGTTCTCTTTCGATGGTTTTCAAAAACCTTGACGGCAGGACCGGTGCGCCGGGGGAGTTTTCTGATGCAGACAGTGCCATTCTCGGCCTGGCTGAAAAGATGTTGCCGGAGGTGCGCAGGGCAATGGACAAACAGCAAATCCATTTGGCGCTCAATGCCATCTGGAACGTCGTTGGCGAGGCCAACCGCTATTTTGCCGGCGAGGAGCCCTGGGCTTTGAAAAAGACTGACCCGGCACGGATGGCGACCGTGCTTTATGTGACTGCAGAGGTCATTCGCCAAGTGGCAATTCTGGCGCAAGCGGTGATGCCGCAAAGTGCCGCCAAACTGCTGGACTTGCTTGAGGTGCCGGGGGACAAACGAAATTTTGCAGCACTTGGCGAAGCCCTGCCCCATGATACTGTGATCGATAAGCCGGAAGCGGTGTTTCCACGTTATGTTGAGGCCGATGCCTGAGAACCGCAATCGGGCGGAGAATGAAACTATGACAACACCAAAATTTCTGGTCGACAGCCATTGCCATCTGGACTTCCCGGATTTTGCCGATGAACTGGATAATATTGTGGCGCGGGCCGAGGAGGCCGGTGTCAGATGCATGGTGACAATCTGTACACGGGTGAAGAAATTTTCTCAGGTGCTTGCGGTGGCCGATCGGTTCGCGCAGGTTTATTGCTCGGTTGGCACACATCCGCACAATGCAGCCGAAGAACTGGATGTGACGGTTGAGCAACTGGTTGAACTGTCCGTTCACCCGAATGTCGTAGCAATTGGTGAGGCAGGGCTTGATTATCACTATGACAAGTCGCCGCGCGCTGATCAGGCGGAGGGCTTCCGCAACCACATTGCGGCAAGCCGCATCACCGGCCTGCCGCTCGTTGTTCATGCCCGCAGTGCCGATCAGGACATGATGGATATTTTGAGCGAGGAAACAGCAACAGGATTCTTTCCGGCAATCCTGCACTGTTTTTCTTCCGGGCCCGAATTGGCCAGAAAAGGTGTTGAGCTTGGACTCTATGTCTCGTTTTCCGGCATATTGACGTTCAAAAACAGCCAGGAAATCCGGGATATTGCCGGTGATGTGCCATTGGACAGATTACTGGTGGAAACGGATGCACCTTATCTCGCACCAATGCCGATGCGGGGAAAACGCAACGAACCTTCATTTGTAGTCAATACGGCGCGGGTGCTGGCCGAGGTCAAGGGGGTTAGCGAAGCGGAAATCCACCGGATAACTTCTGAAAATTTCTTTCGACTTTTTGCAAAAGTTCCCAAACCCGAGCAATTTGCATGAGCGACGGTGCGGTCCTGCGGTTTACCATTCTTGGCTGTGGCTCGTCCCCCGGCACACCGCGTATTGGTGGTGACTGGGGCAATTGTGACCCTGACAATCCAAAAAACCGGCGGCGACGATCATCACTTCTGGTGCAGCGCATTGCGGGGCAGGGTGTGACCACTGTGGTGGTTGATACGGGGCCTGATTTTCGCGAACAGATGCTTGATGCCAATGTGGATTTTGCCGAGGGTGTGTTCTATACCCATGGGCATGCCGACCATATACACGGTATCGATGATTTACGTGGTTTTGCCATCAACCGGCAACAGCGGGTCGATATTTATGCGGACGAGCCAACTTCGAGGCGTTTGCATCAGGGTTTTGGTTATTGCTTTGAAACCCCGCCGGGCGGTTCATATCCGGCAATATTGCGGGAGCATCGGCTGGTTGCAGGCAAGGAAACCGTTATTGACGGGGAGGGTGGTGCAATCAGGGTGTTGCCTTTTGAGCAGATTCACGGCGATATTGTTTCACTCGGCTTTCGTTTTGGCAATGCCGCATATTCCAGTGATATCAGCGGGTTATCTAATAAATCTATAATGTTACTTAAAGATTTGGAGGTATGGGTTGTTGACGCGCTGCAATACCGTGGACATCCGAGTCACTTCTCGCTGGAGCAAAGTCTGGACTGGATTAAAAAATTAGCGCCCGAACGCGCGATTCTTACCCATATGCACACACCACTTGAACCACTTGATTACGAAACGGTGATGGCCGAGACACCCGACCATGTGGAACCGGGCTTTGACGGACTGCAGTTCGAGGTGGCGGACTGATACTCACTGCGAACGGCCACTACTGTCCGGGAAAACAACAATCTCTCTTTCATCCTCGGCCACTGTGCCGAGGATCCAGTGTGTATAGGGCAAAGTATTGAACTCAATAGCGTTTTGGCAGTTTCCTGGATCCTCGGGACGGTGCCCGAGGATGACGATTGGGGTTGGGTAGAGTTAAACCGGACAGCAGTGGCCGTTGGTATCACTGCGAACGGGTGTGGAGCTTGATCTGGTATTCAGTCCGGCCATCTTCCGCCAGCATTTCCGACAGGAATCTTTGAATCACTTTCTCTCACGGCCATTCCTCCACTTCGTTTCGGGCCTGCCCCTTCGACCTGCTCAGGAGCGCGCCGCATAAGCGGCGGCTCGTATTTTACTCGCAA
>QIIJ01000412.1 GCA_003232595.1 Aurantimonadaceae bacterium
TCTTCGCCAATGCCTGAAACCCACATGGCCCGGTCAACTGAAGTGTGGTTTTGGCCTGAGGCATAGATGCGAACAGGGGGATTGGCAGCAAGTCCTTTTTTGTTGCCTTGCCAGTTGAGTGCCCGCTCGCGCATGGTGAGTACGGCAACCAGGGTGGCTGAGGAGGCTGAATCCTGGATCACACCGGAAAATTGGTCCGTCAGCCCGAATGCCTGGCGTAGCCAGTCGATGGTGACAATTTCAAGTTCGGTTGCCGCAGGTGAAGTTTGCCACAACATGCACTGGGCCGCCATGGCGGTAACCAGATATTCTGCGACCACGGAAACGGGAGCGGCATTGGCAGGAAAATAGGCGAAAAAGTCCGGGTGTTGCCAATGGGTCATGCCAGGCAGAATATCGCGTTCAAAATCGGCAAATATCTGTTCCATATCTTCGCCCTGTTCAGGCGGCGAAGGAGCAATCAGCCTGGCAATATCACCGGGCACCGTTTGTGCCCGCACCGGGCGTTCCTTAAGAGTGCGGCGATATTCTGCCCCCCACTTTGCCGCCCTGACGGACCATTCTTCGAATTCACTATTGTTCATAGGGGCCTCAAATTAAATCAAATCCAAAAAAAATATATAAGGCAATTGCCACCTGTGCAAAAAATTATTTCCAGCACTGTAAATCCCGGGCTTGAACAATCAGTGATTATCAGGCAGAGCCACATCATGAACGCCATCGCTGCCAAATCACTTGATCATCTTGTCCTGCCCGTTGGCTCGCTTGATATTGCGCGGGAGCGATTGACGGTGCTGGGATTTACTGTAGCCCCCGATGGATATCACCCCTTTGGTACTGGCAATTGCTGCGTGTTTTTCAGAAACGATACCTATCTTGAACCATTGGCAATTGTTGATGCGGAAGTTGCACAACATCAAGCGACCAAGGGTAACCGCTTTGTTGCCCGCGACCGCCTGTATCGAAACCGCAATAGCAACGACGGATTTTCAATGATTGCCCTTGGCAGCAATGATGCAGTAGGCGACGTTGCTTATTGCCGGAAACGCGGTTTTGAGTGCGGAGAAATGGTTGCTTTTGAGCGCGATGTGGTTCGGGACGATGGCACAAAAGGCAAGATCAGCGTCCAGTTGTTCATTGCGTCTATTGAGGCTTGTGACGATTTTGCCCTGTTTTATTGTCAGTGGTTGAGTGGCAAAGCGTTTGATGACAAATACAAGATACATGCAAATGGCGCGCTTGGCATTCACTCGATCGCACTGGTTGGGGCTGATACTGCCGAAACTATCGACTACTTATCTTCGCTAACAGGGCAATCCGGAAAACCGGGCAATACACTATCGCTGCAAAATGCATCAATATTGCTGATGTCACTTGATGAATTTTTTGCCACCTATGGATACTATCCGGACAATACCAGCCTTAGGGCTGTTGCATTTGATATCGAGGTTGAGAATATCATGGCGGTGAGATATGTGCTGTTTGCCACCGGTATTGCATCCCAGATCATCGGCAACCGACTTGTGGTGCAACCGGCGGAGGGCCAGGGCTATGGACTTGGCTTTGTTGAAACACAGGATGCACAATCATGATCCGATCTCCCAATGCCACAGTAAAGGCTGGAGAAACCGTTTTTGCCAATGACGCGCCGTTCTCGCTTATCGCCGGGCCGTGCCAGTTGGAAACCCGCCAGCATGCCTTTGACATGGCTGGCCGGTTAGCTGAAATTTGCGACACATTGGGCATAGGTCTGGTTTACAAAAGCTCGTTTGACAAAGCCAATCGCACCAGCTTGTCTGCGGTACGCGGCTTGGGGCTTGAAAAATCACTAGAGATATTTTCTGATCTGCGCCGTGAGTACAATGTTCCGGTGGTGACAGATATTCACACCGAAGCCCAATGTGCAATTGTTGCGCCCCATGTGGATATCCTGCAGATACCCGCTTTTCTTTGTCGGCAGACTGATCTTTTGCTGGCTGCTGCCAAAACAGGTAAAGTGATCAACGTTAAAAAAGGTCAATTTCTGGCACCCTGGGATATGCAAAATGTTTTGGGCAAGATTGTCGAGGCCGGAAATCCCAACGTGATGATGACCGAACGCGGAACAAGTTTTGGCTATAACACGCTGGTCACCGATATGCGCGGTCTGCCAACCATGGCAGCAATGGGCGCACCGATCATATTCGATGCTACCCATTCCGTGCAGCAGCCCGGTGGTCAGGGCAACTCAACCGGCGGCCAACGCGAATTTGTACCTGTGCTGGCCCGTGCCGCAATTGCGGTTGGTGTCGCCGGTGTTTTCATGGAAACACATCAGGACCCGGACAATGCACCCTGCGATGGGCCCAATATGATGCCAATTGACCAGATGCCTGATCTGCTGGAACAACTCATGGCGATTGATGCATTGATCAAGGGTTGAATCAGGCTATTCGGTCGGTTGGGTTGGGGTGGCAGGTTTTTGCGGTTCTTCTGTACCGGTTTCATTTGTCGAACCAGCCTGTCTTTCACAACCGGTCAGGGCTGCTGCTGCTACAAACATGGCAAGAAAGGGAAGTATTGTAACAAGCGGTGTGGTACGGCGAAAATTCATGGCTTTGTCCTTTCATTCCCAGCCGGAACAAACATTAAAAACAATTGTGCCAGCAAGGTGTCAGTTGCATTCAACAATAGTGACAGAGTGAATAACCGCGTTACCGGTTCTTGTTGCAAGTGCGATTGATGCTTGCCAAATTGACCAACTGAACTAAAACATCTGCGAAACATCACACCTTTGAGGAACCTTTCATGACTGCAATCATTGACATCATTGGCCGTCAAATACTCGACAGTCGCGGTAATCCGACCGTGGAGGTTGATGTGGTGCTGGAAAACGGCATGCAGGGAAGGGCCGC
>QIIJ01000348.1 GCA_003232595.1 Aurantimonadaceae bacterium
GGCGGGCGTATTGGCGATGCTGCTCTTGGCGCACGGCTGCTGACCAGTGATGATCCGATAGAAGCGCAGGAAATCGCTGAGCAACTGGATATGTTCAACACTGAACGCCAGCGGCTTGAGGTTGTCATGCTGGAACAGGCTGACAGCGAGGCCTTGCGTGAAATCGGCGAAGGGGACGGGCCGGCGGTACTGGTTACTGAAAGCGAAAACTGGCATCCCGGTGTTGTGGGTCTGTTGGCCTCTCGGTTGAAAGACCGATATCGGCGCCCGACATTTGCCATTGCTTTCGATGGTCTGGGCAAGGGCTCAGGCTCCGGTCGCTCGATTTCCGGGGTTGATCTGGGCGCTACGGTAAGAGCAGCCGTTAAAGAGGGTATTCTTGAAAAGGGTGGTGGCCATGCGATGGCGGCAGGCATTACTGTAAAGAGGGAAAAACTTGGCGCGTTGCGCGCATTTCTGGAAACCAGACTGGCGGAGGACGTGGCGCGCGAAAGACAGATCAGCACGCTGAAAATCGATGGAGCATTAAGCGCTCGTGGTGCCGATATCAATCTGGCTGATATGCTGGAGCAGGCCGGTTCCGGCCCATACGGTGCGTTATGCCGATACTGTCGGTGCGAACCATGTGCGTTTTACCATTGCCTCCAGCGATGGTGCACAATTGCAGGGAATATCGTTTCGCAGTGCTGATCAACCTTTGGGACAGGCATTGCTGGCATCGCGCGGCAAAACAATGCACTTTGCCGGCACGATTGGCGTTAATTACTGGCAGGGGCAAAAACGCATCCAGCTGCGATTGCAGGATGCTGCAAATTTGCCGGGCCGGATTTGACACAAGTCATTTTTCCGTTGAGCAATTGAGGTGATCACAAGCGGATAATTTCAAACCTGCCGCAGAAGCTGAAAGGGCCTGCAATGAAAAACATCCTTCGACTGATATTTGGCACGCTTCCGCCTGTATTGTTGGGCGCGGCAGTCGTTGCCTATCTTGTCATAAACAAGGCTCCGCCAAAGCAAATGCCGGTGGTCGAAAAAATCACCTATGTCCGCTCGATCCGGGTGCAGCAGACGAATGTTGTTCCAACGGTCGTCGGCTACGGCGTTGTGCGCCCGGCAAAAACCTGGAATGGTATTTCTCAGGTTGGCGGCAAGATAGTTTATGTTAATCCGGATTTTCAAAAGGGCGCCAGCATGACAGCCGGCAGCGAAATCGTGCGGCTGTCGCCATCCGACTACAATCTGGCCATCGCCCAGGCCGAGGCCAACATCCGCTCAACCAAAGCGCGGCTGAGCGAGCTTGATGTCAATGAGGAAAACACCAAAAACTCCCTGCAAATCGAAGAACAGGCTTTGGCTCTGAAGGTGAGTGACCTTGAGCGCAAACAGGAGTTGTTGAAAAACGGCAGTGTGGCCCAGTCCACTGTGGATGTTGCCCAGAGCACCTTGCTGGCTCAGCAGCAAAAGGTTCTGGGGATGAAAAACTCCCTGAAACTTTTCCCCACCCAAAAAACTGTGCTGGATGAGCAGATCGCGGTTTATGAAAGTGCATTGGGAACAGCAAAACTCAATCTGGAGCGCACCAGCATCAAATTACCGTTTGATGCACGGGTGGCAGAGGTCAAAACCGAAATCAGCCAGTATCTGACAGCCGGACAGAGCATCGGCACGTTTGACGGGGTGGAAAGTGCGGAAATTGAAGCGCAGATCCCGATCCAGCAATTCGGCGCGATGATGAGCGAAATCGGTAGGGATAGTGCAACGCCGATACCGCCATTGGGCAATTTCTCACGAATTCTGGATGCTTACAGATTGACAGCTATTGTGCGGCTGAAAATTGGCGACCTGTTCGTGACCTGGAACGGCAAGGTTTCCCGGATCAGCGATACGATTGATCCAAAAACCAGAACCGTCGGTGTGATTGTAACAGTTGCGGATGCCTATCGTGGCGTAAGGCCCGGCGAACGTCCGCCGCTTACCAAAGGCATGTTTGTTGAGGTCGATGTGCTTGGGCCGCCGGTACGAAAAGCCCTGGTGGTACCGCGATCTGCCATCAACAGAGGGTCCATTCCTGTTGTCGGAGACGAAAACCGCCTGGAATTCCGCAAAGTTGAGGTATCGCTTTATCAAGGTGATATTGCAGTTGTTACTGCGGGGTTGAATGAAGGGGAACAGGTGGTTGTGAGCACCCTCGTTCCGGCCATTCCCGGCATGTTGCTGGAAGCGACGGTGGATTTGCCGCTTGAACAGAAAATCAAATCTCAGGCTGAGCACAATGGAGAAGCCCGTTGATCCGCTTCTTTGTTGCTCATCCGACAATTGCCAATCTGTTGATGATTGCACTGCTTGCTGCAGGTGCGCTGACAATTGGCAATATTCAGCGCGAAACTTTTCCGCGTATTCCTCCAAGTCGGGTTGAGGTGATTGTTGCCTATCCGGGTGCGCGGGCTGAAGATGTGGAATCTGCCATTTGTGAGCGGCTGGAAAATGCCATCGATGCAGTGACCAATGTGCGGGAGCTCAGTTGTGAAGCACGCGAGGGCCTTGGGCGTGCGATAGTCCGCATGAATGAAGGTACCAATGTCGAGGAATTCACCAATGATGTGAAGTCCGAAGTCGAGGCGATAAATAATTTTCCCGACAAGGCTGAAGCGCCTGTCATCAAGACGCTCGGGCGTACAGATTTTGTTGCGTCTGTTGCAATATCGGGCATTGAGGACCGTCCTCAATTAAAACTCTATGCCGAGCAGGTGCGTAAACGCATGTTGCGCTGGGGCGGAATTCCAAAGGTGGATATCAAGGGATTTTCGACCCATCAGATCAGGATAGAACTTTCCGTTCCGATCCTGCGCCAGTTTGGGCTCAGTGTTGCCGATATTGCCCGCACCATACAGAGCCAAAGTCTCGATCTGCCGGGAGGCAGTATAGAAACCGCAGAGGAGTATGTGCTTGTACGCCTTGCAGACGAGCGTAAACGTCCGAGGGATTTTCAAAACCTGATTGTGCTTTCGGCTGCAACTGGTGGCCAGATCAGGCTCGGAGATATTGCAACCATCACCGACAGATTTGAAAAAGACGAAGAAAAAATCCTGTTCAATGGCAGACAGGCGGCACTGCTCAACATTACCAAAACCCGCAATGAAGACACATTGCGCGTCATCGATGCGGTAAAGGCATTTCTGGTGGTTGAAAACCAGCGCGCACCGGAAGCAGTTACTATCGCCATCACCACAGATGGCGCTTCACTGGTGCGCGACAGGCTTGCGCTGGTTGCCAAAAACGGCCTGCAGGGTCTTGTTCTTGTCTTTCTGGTCATGGCCCTGTTTTTTGGCATACGTTTTTCATTCTGGGTGGTAATAGGCCTGCCGGTTTCTTTCATGGGTGCCTTTGCGATTATGGCCATGACCGGTTACACGCTCAACATGCTGACCTCAATCGG
>QIIJ01000409.1 GCA_003232595.1 Aurantimonadaceae bacterium
CCGTGAAATTCCAGAAATAATGTCGGCACTTCGTCATAACCAAGGTTGGAATAATTGTTGCAGGCTTTGACCTGCAGTGCGTCGAGCAACTCAATGCGGGCCATGGGAATGCCGGATTGCATGGCAAGAATTGTCGTATTGCAGGCTGCTTCAACAGTCGGAAACCTGCAAATAGCGGCGGAAATAGCCTCCGGTATGCCATAGAGTTTAAGGGTCACCTCGGTGATAATGCCAAGTGTGCCTTCTGCGCCCACCAGCAATCTGGTCAGATCATAACCCGCAGAGGATTTTTTTGCACGACTGGCGGTTTTGACAATAGAACCATCAGGCATCACAGCAGTAAGATTGATAACATTTTCCCGCATTGTGCCGTAGCGCACAGCATTGGTGCCTGAGGCGCGCGTAGCCGCCATGCCGCCAAGGCTGGCATTGGCACCGGGGTCTATCGGGAAAAACAAGCCCGTATCACGCAGATATTCGTTGAGTTGCTCACGGGTAACCCCGGGTTCCACAACACAATCCAGATCCTCATTGTTAACCGCAAGGATATTATTCATCTGCTGCAGATCAACCGAGATCCCGCCTGCCGGCGCATTGACACCGCCTTCCAGAGAAGTGCCTGTGCCAAAGGGAATTATCGGCACCTTGTGGGTGGCGCATACTTCAACAATATCCTGCACTTCTTCGGTTGTATGAGGAAAAACCACCCCATCCGGCAGCTGTGACGGGAGATAGGTTGTTGTGTGGCTGTGCTGTTCGCGCAATGACTGAGATGTCTGAAAACGCACATCAAAACGCTGCTTCAAAATACCAAGAACCGTTGCAATTCCCACCTCATTTCGGTGCAATTCAACCAAATCTTCCAGTGCCATAATCTATTCCCGCCAAGATAATCTCTTGAAACCATGCAATTATTGCTGCAACGATATCAGAAATGCCCGTGGGGTCTACAGTCTAATTCAAGGGGAATGCGCCAATGAAGAGTGATGAGAAGTATTTTCCGGACAACGCGCTGATAATTTCGCCGCTGATGTCGATCAATCCGGAATGGATCGATTTTAACGGCCACCTCAATATGGCCTATTACAGTGTTTTGTTTGATACGGCATTTGATGGAGTATGCGTTGAACTCGGCCTTGGCCCCGACTATGCAGAAAGCCGCAAACTCACCACATACACAGGTGAGATACACCTGCGCTATCTGCGCGAGGTGCATCTTGATCATCTGATCTACGGAACATTTCAACTGATTGATTTTAATGAAAAATCCATGCATGTTTATCAGGAATTACGCCACGAGGACGGTTGGCTTTCGGCGACCTGCGAGGGGATTTCACTGCATGTGGATATGACCGGTCCCAGGGTTGCTCCCTATCCGCCAGATATTTTGGCCAATATTGAAAATCTGGCCGACCGCCAGTCGCATCTGCTGCAACCGGACGCCATCGGCAGGAAAATTGAAGTCCGAAGGAAAAGAAAATAACAATCGGCGAACCATGCCAGAAATAATACGCAGATTACCCGGCCTGTTGATCGAGTGGATCAAGCCCAACATCGTAATGTTCCGCTCAACCAGGCAACCGCAATTGTGGCTGATAGCGCTGCTGATAGGTTTTTGTGTTTCAGTTGCTGCGGTGATTTTCCGCGAAATAATAGGTCTGGTGCAACTGCTCTGGCTGATGGATCGTTCGGAAAATGTTGCCTCTGCCGCGCGTCGGGTGCCGTGGTATGTTGTTCTGTTGACCCCGGCTATTGGCGGGTTGTTGATCGGGTTTGCACTCACATGGCTTAATGCAAAGCGAACCGGTGGTGCTGCCGATGTAATTGAAGCACGGGCGTTGGGCGGGCGCACACTGAGATTTCGCCAGGGCATATGGTCGGCACTGATTTCTGCCTCATCACTGGGATTTGGAGCAAGTGCAGGGCGTGAGGGGCCGATTGTCCACCTCGGTGCCACAATCGCGGCCTCCATTAGTCATGCCATGCGCATTCCTGCCTGGGGGCAGCGCACACTGCTTGCCTGCGGTGTTGCCAGTGCAATATCGGCCTCGTTCAATGCGCCGATTGCAGGTGCACTTTTTGCCCATGAGGTCATTCTCGGCCACTACGCGATGCGTTCGTTTGTGCCGGTAGTAATTTCTTCGGTTGCAGGGACGATTTTGTCGCGGTTGTGGTTCGGCGAAGCGGCAGCGTTTGTTATTCCGAGTTTTGAAATAACCTCCTATTGGGAATTTCCGGCTTTTGCATTACTTGGCGTGGTTTGTGCGCTGGTGGGCATTATTTTCCAGTTTTCCCTGATCAGCAGTGACTACATTGCCCGCAGGATTGACATGCCGCTGTGGCTGCGGCCTGCCGCTGGTGGATTGCTGATCGGGGGCATTGCCGTTTATTTTCCAGAAATATTGGGCGTCGGTTATGAGGCAACTGATCAGGCGCTGCAAAACAAGTTGTCGATCTTTATGCTTCTTGCGTTGCTTGTCGCCAAAACTATTGCAACGTCGATTACCCTTGCCTCACGATTTGGCGGAGGCATTATTGCACCGTCACTTTATCTCGGCGCCATGGCCGGAGGCGCATTTGGTCTGATAGCTGCAGGCTTTTTCCCGGAACTGGCCTCCAGTCAGGGCATCTATTCCCTGCTTGGCATGGGCGCGGTAGCAGCAGCCGTCATCGGGGCGCCAATCTCGACTACAGTTATGATGTTTGAATTGACAGGTGGCTACGACCTCTCGGTTGCCCTGCTGCTGACGGTTTCCATATCTGCCGGTCTCAATCAGGCGATCCACGGGCGTTCGTTCTTTGAATGGCAATTGGAGGCCCGTGGCCTGCTGGTCCATGACGGGCCGCACAAATATCTGGTCAAAAACACCAGGGTTTCCGAGTTTGT
>QIIJ01000100.1 GCA_003232595.1 Aurantimonadaceae bacterium
TCATGAAGGCGCTTCGGCAGGCCAAGGGCGCCGGTAACCGCAATGTTGAGCTGGCCCACTGGATGCTGCACCTTTTGCAAAATGAGCGTTCCGATATTTCAATTACACTGGATCACTTCAAAGTTGACCGATCGAAAGTTCTTTCCGAGATCAGCAGTGTAGTTGAAGGCTTTAGAAAAAACGAAACCGAAATGCCAGGTATCTCAACCCAGATTACTGACATCCTTGACCGTGGCTGGCATTATGCCACACTGTTTTTCGGTGAAACGCAAATCCGCAGCGGGCATATTCTGGTTGCCTCTTACAAATCACGTGAACTGCGTCGCGCCTTTCAGCAATTATCTAAATTGTTTGCCAGTATCGATATTGATCAGTTGATGATCGAAAACCGAAAAATCTGGAACAATTCAGATGAGGAAAACCTGCGCCCGATGGATGGTTCCGGCCTTGCTGCACCAAGTGCTGCAGGCGATGCTGATGGTGGCCAGCGTGGTACAACTGCGCTTGATCGTTATTCGGTAGACCTCACCGCGCTTGCCAGTTCCGGTACCATGGACCCGATTGTCGGGCGCGATGAGGAAATTCGCCAGATTATCGATGTATTGATGCGGCGGCGGCAAAATAACCCTATCCTCACAGGCGAGGCAGGGGTAGGCAAAACGGCGGTTGTTGAAGGATTTGCCCAGCGGCTGGCCTCCGGTAACGTGCCGCCACAACTTCAAGGGGTGCGACTTTGTTCGCTTGATGTGGGGCTGATGCAGGCCGGTGCCTCAATGAAAGGCGAATTTGAGCAACGGTTGCGTTCTGTGATTGACGAAGTGCAATCTTCTCCTACCAAGATCATTTTGTTTATCGATGAAGCCCACACACTCATTGGCGCCGGCGGCGCGCAGGGCACGGGTGATGCTGCAAACCTTCTGAAACCTGCTTTGGCCCGTGGAACATTGCGCACGATTGCAGCAACCACATTTGCTGAATATCGGCTGCACATAGAAAAAGACCCGGCTCTAACCCGACGTTTCCAACCGGTAGAGGTGGAGGAGCCGGATATCGAAAAATGCTGCTATATGCTGCGTGGCATATTGGGACCGATGGAAAAACACCACCGGGTGCGGATATCAGACGAGGCCATTGTATCGGCTGTGCAGTTGTCCTCGCGCTATATTCCGGCCCGACAATTGCCCGACAAAGCAGTCAGCCTGCTTGATACCGCCTGCGCCCGGGTGGCGATTTCACAAAGCACAACACCTGCGGCAATTGCCGACACCAAGGTGTTGATTGAATCGCGCGAGAAGGAACTCAATTCCCAGGAACGCGAGGCCGAAATAGGTATCGTTGATGAGGAGCGCATTGCTGAACTCAAAGAGGAAATAAAGGAGGCGAATACCAAACTCAAAACATTGGAAGAAGAGTTTATCGGCGAAAAGGCAATTGTTGATGAGATCCTTGCGCTGCGCAAACGGTTGCAGGCCAGCAGAGATGAGACAGGGGCCAGTGATGAAGAAATCACAGCCGGGGAAGCAACGGATGAACCGCACGATGATATGCCGGAAGAAGCAGATGAGGTTGACACAACATCCGATGAAACCCCGGCGGTGGAAGCGCCAGAAGACCCTGATGCCCTGCAGTCCATGTTGGCAGGCAAGGTAGGTGATCTGGAAGAAATCAAGCCTGAATCCCGTATGATATATGCCCATGTGGACTCCCAGTCGATCGCTTCAATTGTTTCAGACTGGACAGGCATTCCGGTGGGTAAAATGGTCAAGGATGAGGTGGAAAACATCCTGCGACTTGCAGAAACACTCAACCAGCGGGTTCTTGGCCAGAGCCACGGCCTTGAAATGATTGCCAAGCGGATTGAAACCAACCGGGCCAAGCTGGATAATCCAAACAAACCCATCGGTGTGTTTATGTTGTGCGGTCCCTCAGGTGTCGGCAAGACGGAAACTGCACTTGCGCTTGCCGAGGCGCTTTATGGCGGCGAGCAGAACATCATCACCATCAATATGTCTGAATTCCAGGAAGCACATACTGTATCCCTGCTGAAAGGTGCCCCCCCCGGCTATGTAGGGTATGGCGAAGGCGGGCGGTTGACCGAAGCCGTGCGGCGCAAGCCCTACAGCGTGGTACTGCTTGATGAAGTTGAAAAAGCCCACTCGGACGTGCATGAGCTGTTCTTCCAGGTGTTTGACAAGGGATTGATGGAGGATGGCAATGGCCGCGCCATCGATTTCAAAAACACCCTGATCATTCTGACGTCAAATGTGGGGACGGAAGTCATCATGCAGATGGCCGATGAGGGCAAGACCCGACCTGATCCCAAAACCCTGAATGACGCGATGAAACCATCGCTGACCCAGGTCTTCCCGCCTGCCCTGTTGGGCCGGATTGTGACAATCCCTTATTTTCCTCTTTCCGGAGACATGCTTGGCGGTATCGTGCGGCTGCAGCTCAACCGTATTACCAAAAGAATTGAGGAAAACCACAGTGCAGTGTTTGAATATACCGATGGTGTGGTCGAACACATAGTGTCAAAATGCAATGATCCGGATTCCGGCGGCCGCATGATCGATAATATCATCACCAACACTTTGCTGCCGGAACTGTCGCGCCATTTTCTCAACCGGTCGCTGGAAAAAGACGAAATCAACAGCGCCAAGGTTGATATTAATGACGGCGTGTTTGTTTATGATATTGAGTAGACTGTTTCATGTTTACATGGAAGCAGTCTGGTTGCGAAGAGCGACCCGGTGCTTTGCACCGCGCCCGCGCAGGCTGGGGCGTAGCCCCAAGTGGCCGTGAGCGAAAACAATCTGGAGCGAATCCATCAATAGATGAATCGCTCCAGATGACGAAACATATTTGCGCTTGTTTCACAAACAATCCAATTCGGAATGATTAGGCGTACAATAACCAACTGGTTGTGCATTCTCTGGCGGGGTTATTGAAACAGAATAATCAATTCTGTTTCAATAACCGCACCGAGCCGATTGGAGCTAAATTAACATATTTTTATGGTGGGGATTTAAATATGGGCTATTTCGTAGCGAAAGCGGGAAACGGACATATAGCATAACCGCCCTACCCTGCTCAACCAAGTTTCTTCTGACAGCATCACTGGCGGAACTGGTCGAAAGATTCAGCTGGTATTGCCGCGAAAGCTTTGGCGCCGATTTGGGCAGACTTTTATTGCCGTGTCAGTGCCGCGCCAAGAATTGCACGGGACTGCGCACCAGATCTGTTGTTTTTTATGGTAATCTGAACCCAATAGACGAAATTCCGAAGATCAAAACTGAGTGTGTTTTGCGAATAACCATTATGCACTTCACTCATTTTATAATTTGAGCTGGTGAAGAATATATCTCCCGACAGAATTGTCGAAACAGCCCCAGACCGGACATGAGCACGACGCAGCTGTACACCGATGGAGCCGGTGCCTGAATAAAACCCACTAATTTTATACTTTCCTCTGGGCAATTGTGATGTTACCGGGCAGATGAATGTGATATTGCCAGTCGCTCGGGGCCTAAACTTCACTCGGCCCGCTGTAGTGATATATCGGTTTTGTTCCACGGTTGTGTGGGTGGGTGTGCATGCCATGGCGACCGCCGACCAGACTGTGGATTGTGCCAGAGCTGGTGCGGCAAACAACACAATTGCTGTGCATAGAAAAAAAATGCGCGTGAAAAGCATAACTGGACTCCTTGTGGACTGTGGGCCTGTGAAACTCTGCATATTTTGGGTACAAATCGCAATGATTGCAATGACCAGCCACACTGTCGTTGTGTAGGTGAGACAATATACATAATGCTGGTTTTTTCTGTGAATTTTCTCACATGTTCTTTCTGAAACAGAATAGCCTATTCTGTTTCATGCGCACCCACAAAACAGAAACGTTGAGTTTTATCCGGTGTTGTCAATCCGGTGAAAGACAGGGCAGAGGGGTCATAGCCCCTTGCTGATAAGCGGGTAATTACGACATAGTGTGTCCATGAGTTCGACAAGCACATCTGTTCGTCGCGACCTATCCATTAACTCAACACACGAAAGCGCAAGATTTCTGACGTTTACTTCATCAACCATTCTCCGACCAAATAAATCGAACCAAACTACTTCCAGCTCTTCGATATTTAGGCGTTCTGTTACTAAATGGCGAAGTTCTCCCAATGACATCTCTCGCAGCAATTCATTGCAATAAATACGTTGCCGTACGTGCTCGCTCTGAGATTTAAGCATCTTATGTCTTGGTTCAATATCATTGATCAGTGAGTCTTGGCTTATCAAAAACTCTCGTAAGGCATGCAAACCGTCAGCCACTGATTGTCTAAAATCTATGTAGAGCAATCCTTTAAATTCCAAAGGGACTTCTGATCCCTGTAGCAGCACCGGAACAACGGAAAGTTTTTTGTTATTCGCTAGGCGGTGTCCCTGAATTGATGGCTTGTTAACTATCATTTTGTATTTGATGTGGAAAGGAGCTGTCCATGTCAGATATACACCGTCATGATTTATGCGATCAAGCTTGGCTTCGTTTGAAGCCGCATTTACCCGGATCAAAGGGGAACCGGGG
>QIIJ01000548.1 GCA_003232595.1 Aurantimonadaceae bacterium
GAACTTCGTCAATATAAGTCATGGCGTTGTATTTATCTGCCAGATCAACGATTTGTTTTATCGGCGCAATATCACCGTCCATCGAATAAACGCTTTCAAAGACAATCAGCTTGGCCCGGTCCCTGTCGGTCGCTGCAAGCAGTTCTTCCAGATGGGCAACGTCATTATGGCGAAAAATCTGTTTTTGCGCGCCCGAACGTCGAATGCCTTCAATCATCGAAGCGTGATTCAGTGCATCGGATATTATCAGGCAATCCGGCAACAGCCTGGCGATTGTCGAAATGCCGGCCTCATTGGAGACAAAACCGGAGGTAAAAACCAGCGCGGCTTCCTTGCCGTGCAGATCAGCCAGTTCAAGCTCAAGCTCCACAAGCGGATGGGTTGTGCCGGATATATTACGGGTACCACCGGCACCGGCGCCCATTTTACCGGCAGTTTCCTGCATCGCAGCAATCACATCCGGGTGCTGCCCCATGCCGAGGTAGTCATTGGAGCACCAGATGGTAATCTCTTTTTCGTTTGCTCCGTCACGACACACGGCACGCGGAAAGCTGCCAACCTTGCGCTCAAGATCGTTTTTCCTCATGCAACGCATCAACAGCGTTTTGAAAAATCAATTCGTGTTGTTTCATCGTGTGGTCCTGAACTGTCTACGCAACAAACCCTGACTGAATACGTTTTGGCAAATGCTGGCAACCCGGGCCGCCAACATTTATATCAATATCGGCGACTAATCACTCATCGGAAAAAGTTTTCAAATAAGCAATGACATTGGCGATTCTCTTTTCCCTCTTTTTAAAGCCTACGAAGGACATTTTGGTCTTCTTGATATAGTCCTTCGGCCTTTTAAGGAATGCGGCCATTGTTTCATCATCCCAAACTGCCCCTTCTTCACCTTTGGCAATCATTGCTTTTGAATACTTGTAGCCTTCCTGGGTACCAATGGTTTTTCCGAAAATATTGTTCAGCTGCGGGCCAACCTTGGCTTTTGCGCCCTCACCTACGGCATGACAGGCAGCGCATTTTTTGTAGTCCTTCTTGCCCTTAACAGCATCCCCGTCACTTCCCGCAATAGCAGGCGATACAGCAAGCAGGGAAATTGCCGCAAATGCTGCTAAAATATTCTTCATACTGGAGTCTCCTAGTTGATTTCCGGCTTCTATCCGCAATTTTTGATATGGTACATGATCCAGGTCAAGCATGCCTCGAACTCTCAAAAATTAAAAGTGCGCAAATTGGCGCAAGCAGTTCCAGTTGCCAAAATAGATAGACTATTTGGCCGATCAACCAACATTGAACAAAATGTGATCGCCCCCCGTGATATCTTCCCTGGAAATCCACCCCTGAACAGCGTTTCTGAAATTATCGAAAACCCTCAGGCCGGTTTTTTGGATTTGCAGAACATGTCGTAGACAACATCCATCATCCGCAATGCCCGCTCATCAGCGATCGAATAAAAAATGGTTTTGCCGTCACGCCGCGCTGTAATCAAGCGTTCCAGCCGCAGTCGGGCAAGTTGTTGCGAGACTGTCGGCTGACGCAGGGCCAGCAGATCTTCAAGTTCGGTGACAGATTTTTCGCCGCTTGAAAGATGGCAAAGGATCATCAAACGGGATTCATGCGCCATGGCTTTCATGAAATCTGTAGCCTGTTTGGCATTTTCGGCCATTTCATCGAAATCACTGGCCGCACTCATGCCTCCACGATCTGGCAAATCCATATCTCCGCCCGCTTCCATAAGTTTAGCTTGTTTCATCAGGATGACTTATCATTTTTTGGTAATCTTTCAATTAAAACAGATAGTAAACCCCAGAAAAATTCCTCGCCAGGATAGCCGCGAATACGCCCGTATTCCTTGCCGTTCTCAATCAGTACAAATGTCGGGGTGTAATTTCCCTTGACCAGAAACTTCAAATCATCCGGCAGCGGGTCATTGATATCAACTTCGCGCACCGGCGCAATCTTACCCTCTTTGGTTTTCGAATAGACCACGCCAATTTCCTCACGCCACAGCTCACACCAGGGACAACCATCCTCTTCCAGCATGATCAGTTCAGCAGTTTGGGCATCGGCGGGAGAAACGACCGTGAAATAGCTGCCAATAACGAGCAACACCGCAATCAGGCTGCCGCGGACAAATCTGCCAATTTCAACCAATTGTCATCTCCCAAAATTTGAATTGCTTTTGCTAATATAGCATAATAGGAATGTTTGAATAGAAAAATCTTGGCGGCAGGTCAATTATGGGGTTTGACATAACAATTGGATTTGCGTTTCTTGCCGGTCTTGCTTCGTTTATTTCCCCGTGTGTACTGCCACTTGTCCCTCCATATTTAAGCTATCTTGCAGGTATCTCTCTTGAGCAGATAACAGACAGCGGCAAGGCCGAAAAAGGTGCCGCACGGCGGGTTTTTTTGGCAGCCCTTGCATTTGTGCTCGGGTTTTCAACAGTCTTTATTGCGCTCGGGGCAACCGCCTCGACAATCGGCAGAACACTGACCACCTATCTTGATACACTTTCAGTAATTGCCGGCGTGCTGATCCTGATCATGGGCCTGCATTTTCTTGGTGTCTTCAGGATTTCAATGCTTTATCGCGAAGCGCGGGTTCATGTAGACCGCAAACCGGCGGGGCTTTACGGCTCTTATCTGATTGGCCTGGCATTTGCCTTTGGCTGGACACCTTGCGTTGGCCCGGTGCTTGCAGCGATTCTCTTTGTTGCCGGTGCTGAAGAAAGTGTTGCGCGCGGCGCACTGTTGCTGTTTTCCTATTCACTCGGTATCGGATTGCCCTTTTTGGCGGCAGCATTGTTTGCTGGCCCGTTCATGAAATTCATGGCAAAGTTTAAAAAACACACTGCCACAGTTGAAAAGGTCATGGGCGGATTTCTGGTTGTAACCGGCATTTTGTTCATGACCGGACAAATGTCGACAATGGCCTACTGGTTGCTCGAAACTTTCCCGGCCCTCGGAGTTAGTGGCTGAACAGGCTGGCAAACACGAGGTGGAACCTGGCGAGGATGGCCTTCACAAACAGCCATGGTTTTCAGTAACTTTCAAAGCTATTCGAGAGGACATCGAGGCAACTGCCGACGAGGAAAAACGGCTTGCAATCATCGTTGAGCAACGCGGCTGCATTTACGGAAAAAAACTGCACGAGGAAGTGTTGAGCGACCCGGAAGTACGTGATTACATCAAAGAAAATTTCAAAATGGTACAGTACAATATGTTCGGTGACGAAGAGGTTACCGACCTTGACAGCGAAGTTTTAAGCGAAAAAAAGATGCTTCGCAAATGGGGAATGGTGTTCACACCGACCATTGCTTTTCTGCCG
>QIIJ01000074.1 GCA_003232595.1 Aurantimonadaceae bacterium
ATCTGTCCAGTGCAATCTGGCCTGTTGGAATTGTTATGGTCGTTGTTGCGTTGTCGGTTGATGTCTGGGCTTTTCGAACCTTCAATTCAGCAAATACCACCATCATGCCCCATCAGGCCACCAAAAACCTGGTTACCCATGGGCCATTTGCCTGGTCACGCAACCCGATCTATGTGGGCAATGTGGTGTTGATCCTGGGCATTGCCATCGCATTTGACAATACGTGGATGCTGCTTGCAGCCGTGGTGACCGGCATTATGATTTACAATCTCGCAATTGTCCGCGAAGAAGCTCATCTGAAAGCAAATTTTGAAGAGGAGTGGAACGACTATTCCACCAAAGTCAGGCGCTGGCTTTAAGTGCCTGACTCGAATATCACCCACCTGTGATTTTCTGACACCATGCTTTAAGCCCCGACATTTACACCCAGTTCAGCCATGCGGGTGAGGCAGGCTTCTTCAACATTTTCCAGTTCGCGCAAGGTTTCTTCAATATCAAGTCGTTTTTGATCAAGCTCACCGCGGCGAACATTGACCTTTTGAATAAGCAATTGCATCTGCCCGGCCTCGCCTCTTGGCGCCTTGTACATTTCGATGATCTCGCGGATTTCGGCTATTGAAAACCCCAGACGCTTGCCGCGAAGGATAAGTTTTAACAGTCCACGATCAGACGGGCGAAACAGCCGCGTTCTGCCGCGGCGAACCGGCTTGATCAGGCCCTCATCCTCATAAAACCGGATGGTTCTGGTGGAAACCCCAAATTCCCGGGTTAACTCCGTTATGGTATAATAATCGCGCATTGCTACCCCAATCGCATAAAATCACAGCGGTGATTCCGTTATGTTCACATTCAACAAGTGTAACTAGTGCTATTTACGTAAAAGTCAAACAATCAATGGTTCGCACGGTTAAATCCACAGGGCTGCGAGGCCCAAAAACACAAAAAACCCGACCACATCGGTGACTGTGGTAACAAATGTACTCGACGCGATGGCGGGGTCAATATTCAGCTTTTGCAATCCCAGCGGAATAAGTATCCCGGCCAGCGCAGCAGATATCATATTTACGATCATTGCAATTGCGATAATCACACCCAGCATCTGGCTGGAAAACCAGACTGCTGCAACAATGCCGAGCAGAACCGCAAAAACCACCCCGTTGATCACGCCAACAATGCTTTCGCGCAGGATAATTCGTTTGGCGTTGTAATTGTCGATATCGCGGGTTGCAAGCGCCCGCACAGCAACCGTCATGGTTTGAATACCGGCATTGCCGCCCATTGAGGCGACAATCGGCATCAACACCGCAAGCGCCACCATCTGCTCTATTGTTGCATCAAACAGGCCAATCACAAGTGAAGCAATAATGGCGGTGGCAAGATTGGCCAACAGCCAGGTAAAACGCGAACGCGCGGTGGTCAGCACTTTGTCCGAAAGTTCCTCTTCGCCCACACCTGCCAGGCGTTTGATATCCTCTTCGGCCTCTTCCTGAATAACATCAACCACATCATCAATGGTCAGAACACCAACCAGGCGGTCATTTTCATCGACCACAGCTGCGGACAGCAGGTCATATTGTTCAAACACCATAGCCGCCTCTTCCTGATCCTGAGTTGCAGGAATGGCGTGGATGGCGTCCCGCTGGATATCTTCAATTTTTACATCACGGCCGGAGCGCAAAAGCTTGTCCAGTTCGACTACGCCTGCCAGCTTGAAGGTCGGCTCAATCGTGAATATTTCTGAAAACCGTTCCGGCAGATCTGCAGTATTGCGCATATAGTCGATTGTCTGACCAACCGACCAGAAGGGCGGCACGGCAATGAATTCGGTCTGCATGCGGCGTCCGGCGGTATCTTCCGGATAATCCAGCGCCCGCTGCAGCCCGAGCCGCTCCTGCATGGGAATACGGGCCAGAATATCTTCCTGATCCGCCTCTTCCATGTCTTCGAGAATGAAAACCGCATCATCAGAATCAAGTTCCTGAAATGCTTCGGCGATCTGCTCATTGGGCAGCGCATCCATGATTTCACGGCGAATGCTTTCATCTACCTCGGTCAGCGAGGCAAAATCGAAACCATCACCGGAAAGCGCTACAAGTTTCTGGCGTCGCTCCGCATCCAATGCCTCCAGCAGGTCGCCAAGTTCGGATTCATGCAGAATTCCGACGGCTTTTGTGAGAAATTCTGACTGCTCATCATCAATCGCGTCAATAATGCCGCTAAGAAACGACGGTTCAAGCGCACCGTCCTCATCGTATATGTTGAGAATCTCGGTTGCCGGTTCTGGTTCTGCCTGTTGGATCAATTCCTGTCCCCGCGATGCATAGACCGGGTGATACCGGCTTGTGATTGCTCATACACCATTGCCGGGAATTGCCAAAATGTGCGCCAGGAACGGCAACAGCCAACCGCGAAATCGGGAGATTTTGCCTTGGTTATCAGTCTTCCAGCCTTTTCAGGGCGGCCTCAACCTTTTCCAGTTTGACTTCAGCAGCCGCCAGCCGATTGCGATTTTCCTGAACCACTTCGTCGGGCGCGTTAGCAACGAATTTTTCATTACCAAGTTTGCCGGTCAACTGTTTGATTTCCTTCTCCAGAACCCCCTGCTCTTTTGCAAGACGCGCTGTTTCAGCGGAAAAATCAATGATGCCCTCAAGCGGCAGGCAGATGGTGGCCTCATCAAGCACAATTTGGGCCGAGGCTTTTGGGGCCTCATCGGCAAGTTCAATGCTGTCCATCCGGGCAAGCCGTTTAATCGCCGCATCATTTGCGGCAAGCCGGCGGGCGGTTTCTTCACTGGCACCAGTGACAACCATCGGAAGTTTTAAACCCGGTTTGATATTCATTTCGGCCCGGAGTGAGCGGATTTCACCAGAGTAATCAGCCAGTTGATTTCAGCGTTTGCATCTCTTTCAAAGTATACAGCATCCGGCCAATCTGCGTGGCAGAGCAATGTATCCCTGCTGGCAGTCTGTTCCCATAATTCCTCGGTCATGAA
>QIIJ01000002.1 GCA_003232595.1 Aurantimonadaceae bacterium
TATGGCTGCTCTCACAAACCTGCCTGATGATGTGAAAGCCATGGCTGAAGCTACAATGGCAAAGATCAAGTCTGGCGAGTTCAAGCCATTTTCCGGCCCGATCACCAAACAGGACGGTTCGGTCTGGCTCAAGGAAGGCGAGGCTGCCGATGACGGCACTCTTGCCGGCCTCAATTTTTACGTAAAAGGTGTCGACGATAAACTGCCCCAATAGGCAATTATTGTTTCAATCCACATTTATGGCAAATACCGGGAGGCGCTATTTCAGCGCCTCTTTTTTATTTTTGACATCACGGCATAATTTATCCAATTTTTCGCGCTGACAAAATCAATACTTGACATTCCATGCTTTGACATTAGGTTCGCGCCGAATACAGGCCCTGCGACTGAAAGCGGTTTCGCTTGGGCAAATCACAGACAATTGAAAGCAAATTTCATGGCAAAGGCTACCACCATTAAAGTCAAGCTGGTGAGTACGGCAGATACTGGTTTCTACTATGTGACCAAAAAAAACAGCCGGACGATGACCGAAAAACTGAGCAAACGCAAATACGATCCTGTTGCAAAAAAGCATGTTGAGTTCAAGGAAGCCAAGATCAGAGCTCACCAACGTGTACCGCGCCGCCTTTCGGGCGGCGTTTTTGTTTGGTTGACACACTTTCCAGGTTGATCGCAAACCAGTGAATTCATGAACACTCGCTCATCAGAATTTGGCAGCAAAAACAGCCGGGCTTGCGGGGAAGGGTGTCTGGTTGGTGTTCTTCATCAGATCTGGAGTAACAGAGGCGTATGGACAGGGCTGATTGAGTTTTGTCCACGAGGTGTTGTTTAAAACCTTTTCACAACGCGCCAGTGAGGAACCACTTGGTGTTTTGAGGCAGACCGTCTGGCCTTCACCAACATATCCGCCATTAAAGCGACATTTGCAATCGCCGCCAGCCATAGATGGAGATGTCAATACAATTGCAGACATGCCAACAACGGTTAGTATGAGCTTTCTCATGCAACAACACTAACACAGAATCGCTGAAATAGCCAGAATGAAGCCAGTGGCTTCGATTTGTCCTGCTACGCACCGGTATCGGCAGCCTGCTGTTGGCCGTTATGCTGCATAGTTGATCCATACGGGCACATGGTCGGATGGTTTTTCCCAATCGCGTACATAAGTATCGACCTCGACACCCTGCAACAATCCGGCCGCTTCCGGTGACATTAAAAGATGGTCGATCCGAATGCCATGGTTCTTTTGCCAGGCACCGGCCTGGTAATCCCAGAAAGTATATATCCCATCCATATCCGTGGTGCAGCGCAATGCCTCGCTCAGTCCAAGATTTTCCAACCGCCTGAAACGCGATATGCTCTCCGGGCGAAACAGTGCATCACCTTCCCAGCCTTGCGGATTGTGACAGTCTTTGGCCTCGGGAATAACATTGTAATCGCCTGCCAGAATGAGCGGTTCTTCGTTTTCCAGCTGGCATTTCACCCAGGATTCGAGCCGGTCCATCCAGGAAAGTTTGTAGGGAAATTTTTCTGTGTCCACCGGATTTCCATTGGGCAGATACAGCGAAACCACCCGCAAAGTGCTGCCTTTGACTGAAAAAACACCTTCGATAAACCTTGCCTGCGGATCATCTTCCTTGTTTTCGTCCAGCATCGGCAAACCGCGATTGACTTCATCGAAGGGCAGGCGGGACAGGATTGCGACGCCATTGAAGCCTTTTTGTCCATGGGTTTCGACATTATAGCCAAGCGCCTCAATGGCTTCGCCTGGAAAGTTCTCATCAACTGATTTGATTTCCTGCAGGCAGGCGATGTCAGGCTTTGCCTCTTTCAGCCAATCAATCAGCACATCATGGCGGGCCTTGATGCCGTTTATGTTCCAGGTGGCGATTTTCACAGGCGACTGTTCTCCATTGAATGAACCACAGGATAAGCCCAATTGGTCAGATTCGAAAGCCCGAAATAAGCTTTCCGCGGTCAATGCAACATCCACAGGTCGCGATGAATTAAAGAAATCGTTTTTTATTCAGAGCGATTCGGCGTAAATTTTGGGCGTTGCGGGTAATTTCATGGCCGAATTGGTCACCACCTGATATTTAATCCGCTTGGAGGGACACATGAAAGACACATCATTGGGAACGGCAGAACAACTGCGCGATCCAAATTATATGCCGGCGCTTGCCAAGGCAGTGCCGTTGGGCATTCAACACGTTTTGGCGATGTTTGCCAGCAACGTAACACCAGCCATCATTGTGGCGGGAGCCGCCGGTTTTGGATTTGGTTCCAATTCGCCGGATTTTCCCAGTCTTGTGTATATGATTCAGATGTCGATGCTTTTTGCCGGTATTGCAACTCTCATTCAGACAATGGGCATGGGACCGATAGGTGCAAAACTGCCGATAGTTCAAGGTACAAGTTTTGCGTTTCTGCCGATTATGATCCCACTGGTTGCCGGCAAGGGGGTTGATGCCATGGCGGTGCTTATGGGCGGTGTGGTCATCGGGGGCATATTCCACTTTTTCCTTGGCACTATTATTGGCAAAATACGTTTTGCCCTGCCGCCGCTTGTTACCGGGCTGGTGGTGTTGATGATCGGACTGGCCCTGGTCAAGGTAGGCATTCAGTATGCCGCCGGTGGTGTGGTTGCCATGAACAACGGGCTTCCTGAATTTGGCTCCTTGCAAAACTGGACGGTAGCACTTGTGGTCATTGTGGTTACCCTGGGGTTCAAGTTCTTTACCAGGGGGCTGATGTCGGTTTCCGCGGTGTTGATCGGTCTGATGGCCGGTTATATGGTTGCCTATTTCTGGGGCATGGTGAGTTTTGACAATGTTGAAAGTGCTGCAAGTTTCCGGCTGCCCAACCCGTTTTATTTTGGTTTTGAATTCTCCCTTGGTGCTGTTATCGGCTTTGTGCTGATGGCATTTATCTCGGCCATTGAGACCGTTGGTGATGTTTCCGGTATCACCAAGGGTGGTGCAGGGCGCGAGGCAACGGACAGGGAAATTGCCGGTGCAACCTATGCCGATGGACTGGGTACGGCAGTTGCCGGAGTTTTTGGTGCGCTGCCAAATACATCGTTCAGCCAGAATGTCGGGCTTATTTCAATGACCGGCGTAATGAGCCGCCACGTAGTTACGATCGGGGCTCTGTTCCTGATACTTGCCGGTCTGCTGCCAAAGGTTGGCGCGGTAATCACCACGATACCAATAGAAGTGCTGGGCGGTGGTGTGATTGTGATGTTCGGCATGGTTGCCGCAGCCGGGATCAATATGTTGTCGGATGTCACGTGGAACCGTCGCAACATGCTGATCTTTGCGATTTCATTGTCGATCGGACTTGGTTTGCAACTGGTGCCGCAGGCA
>QIIJ01000293.1 GCA_003232595.1 Aurantimonadaceae bacterium
GAAAAGCAGATTCCGGCCAAATCAGATGAGTGACGTCCTTCAGGGATTGGCCTTCATTTTTCCCTGCCCTTGCGGAAAGGCTCAGATAACGGTTGAATATTTCCATTTCCTTGCCTTCCTGCCATTTTTCGCTTTGCTTGATTGCCGGTTGGACAATGCGAATATTGACATTTTCAACCAGCTCATCACTGGCTGTTGAAAGGCGCCAAAAGCCATATCCCACATGAGCTGTGGCCAGTAGCAAGGCAATTGCAAACAATGCCCCGATCCGCCTTGGGCGAACGGATGATGAAGCGGCAAAAATTGCCGGAGAGGCAAACACCACCAGCGCCAGAGGTGTAATTCCGTAAAGACCCAGCACCGATGCTGACTGCATCATCACCGGGTTAGACAAAGCGGCGTAGCCGATATTGTTCCATGGCAATCCGGTAAACAATATACCGCGCAACCATTCCCCAAGTGCAATGGCAAATGCCAGCGCAACAATCCGCCGCCACCCGTCAACCCAGAATATCCGGGCAATTGCTGCAGCGAGCCCCCAGTAAATCGCCAGGCCGGCAGGAAGAGCTATAACTGCAAAAGGCAGAAATATGGCAAACTCTGCGGCATCGACCAGAAAGGCCATGCCAATCCACCAAAGACCGGCAAGGAAATAACCAAAGCCAAACAACCAGCCAATTTTGGCTGCAGGCCACAACCGGCGAAAAAACCCGGCATCTACGGGTTCTGCTGTCCCGTCAATCAGCCAAACAAGAACCGGCAGTGTGACAAATAAAACAGGGAAAAAATCAAACGGCGGCATTGAAATCGCCGATGCAGCACCTGCCAGAAGGGCAAGCAATGCAGCACGCCATCCCCATTGTATGATAACAAACCCGGCGATCTTTTCAAACAAGGTTACTGCTTTTCCGGTAGAGGTCATAGGGGCGAATCACCTGTTGCAGTTTGCCTGATAAAACCGACTGTCTAGAACATGGCTTGCGAAGGATCAATTGGACCTTGAGCTAATTAAGAACTTGTAACGTTGTCGGCGGTTGCCATATCCGGTTCAACTAAATATTACATCTTGTGAATATGTTCTGTGTTATGAAGAGTTCATGAACCTATATCTGGAGGCGACCAATGTTTGAACAATTTATCACCGGCAACGAGGGCCTTGTTCGCGCCTCGGTGTTTGTGACGCTTTTCGGGATTCTTGCGCTTAGCGAATGGTTTCGGCCAAGGCGACCACTCACCAACAAAAAATCCGCACGCTGGTTCACCAACTGGACTATCGTTGTACTTGATTCACTCCTGGTGAGGCTGATTTTTCCGGTTGTCGCGGTGGGAACCGCGCTTTGGGCCACAAGTAACGGTTACGGCCTTTTTAACTGGCTCAACATGCCCTTTCTGCCAGCAGCAATCATCTCATTTATAGTGCTTGATTTCGCCATCTGGCTCAGCCACGTTGCCTCCCACAAAATTCCAATATTCTGGAAAATTCATCGCATGCACCATTCCGATGTGGATTTTGATGTTTCAACGGCCTTGCGGTTTCACCCGATCGAAATTGTGCTGTCGATGTTGTTCAAAATGGCTATTGTGGTGGCCATTGGCGCACCAGCGATTTCGGTGATCCTGTTTGAAATCGTGCTCAATGGTGCGGCGATGTTTAATCACTCCAATCTAAAACTGCCGCTGCCCGTCGACCGGGTCGTACGGCTGATCTTTGTCACACCGGATATGCACCGGGTTCACCACTCAATCATTCACAACGAAACTGATTCCAATTACGGGTTCAATTTTTCCTTCTGGGACCGCTTGTTCGGCACCTACACCGACCAGCCCTCCAAAGGTCACGACGACATGACCATTGGCCTGCCGGAATGGCAGAATAAAAATCCGACCCGACTGGACTGGACTTTGATGGTTCCGTTCAGGAAGTGACCGCCATGCGGCACTTCCTGCTGGTAAAAAGTCGGGTTATGTTTCAAACACCGATTGCAAATTTGATGGTGCAGGCCAGCGCATTCACAGCCGCAACGCCGCCCAAGCTGCATTGGTGATTTGGCAGTTTGCAGGCGGGCGATGAATTCTGCAGAATAGTAATCAGCCATTGAACTTCTTCTGTATTCACAGATAAAATTTAAACCATATTGATGTGTAAACGAAATCAAAGCCGGCTGCGATGAATTACCCCAATTTACCCGTTAACGAGGTTCTGCCAAGGCTGCTGGATACACTGGCCACAAAATGCAATGCGGTACTGGTTGCGCCGCCAGGTGCCGGTAAAACCACGCTTGTTCCGCTGGCTTTGCTTGATACACCCTGGCGTGGCGACAACAAAATTATTGTGCTTGAACCACGCAGACTGGCAGCCCGTGCGGCAGCAAGTCGCATGGCCTCGCTGCTTGGCGAAAAAGTTGGTGAAACTGTCGGCTACCGGGTTCGTATGGACACCAAAGTTTCCGCAAAAACCCGAATTGAAGTGGTCACCGAAGGTGTATTTACCCGGATGATTTTGCAGGATGGCGAATTATCAGGCATCGGCGCGGTGCTGTTTGACGAATTTCATGAACGCAGCCTGGATTGCGATCTTGGGCTTGCATTGGCGCTGGATGTACAAAACGCCCTGCGCGAAGATTTGCGTCTCATGGCCATGTCCGCCACCATCGACGGGGCGGCTGTGTCTGAATTGATGCAATGCGATATTATTGAAAGTAAAGGGCGCGCTTTTCCGGTTTCAATCAGATATACGGAAAAGCCAGCCGCCTCAAGGCTTGAAGACTTTGTCGCTCTTACGGTGATTAAAAGCCTGGCGGAGGAAGAAGGCAGCATTCTGGTGTTCCTGCCAGGTCAGGGCGAAATAGAACGGGTGGCGGAAAG
>QIIJ01000475.1 GCA_003232595.1 Aurantimonadaceae bacterium
CCCTGTGTTGACCCGAAGCAATTCATCTTTTGATGAAATCACTCCTGTTTGTTTTCACTCACGGCAATTTGGGGCTACGCCCCAGCCTGCGCGGGCGCGGTGCACAAGCACCGGGCCGCTGTGCGCGACCTGACATTTTCCATGCAAGCATGAAACAGTCCTGCCTATCAACAATTGCGCGGAATTGAAATTGCCCGATGGATTTTTCCGCAGCTTATTGCGCCGAATTCGGCAGAACGGCGGTTGCTTCAATCTCCACTTTGGCCCGGTCTTCCATCAGTGCCGCAACCTGAACTACGCTCATTGCAGGGAAATTTTTGCCCAGCACCCGGCGATAGGCAGCGCCAAGGGCTGCAAGATCCGCCATATATTCGCGCTTGTCGGTGACAAACCATGTCAGCCGCACCAGATGTTCAGCACCCGCACCGGCTTCGGCCAGAATGGCAACGATATTTTCAAGCGTCTGCTCGACCTGGGCGACAAAATCATCGCTCTCAAACTGCTGATAGCCATTCCAGCCGATCTGACCGCCGAGAAACAATGTCCGCCCTTCGGCAGCAATACCATTGGAATAACCACTGGCTTTTTTCCAGTTTTTCGGGTGAAGTTTTTCATGCATGGGCTTTGGCCTCATTTTCGGTCTGATCCCCCATGAACCGCATCATGGGCAGGCGCATGTCATCGGGCCAGGCGCGGGATTTGCCGGTCACGTTGGATATGTGAACGATGACCTGTTTCATTTCCAACCTTAATTCACCATTGCAGGTAGCCTTGACCAGTAGCGTGGCGCTGGTATTGCCAATTTGAATGACCTTGAGCGTAAATTCGAGAACATCGCCCAACCGGCTTGGTGCCATAAACATAGCCTCGACCTTCAAAGTGGGTATTCCCTCCTCCCGCTTCATATGCATGTCGGCGAAGGACACCCCGATTCCCTCCTCAAACCATTCCTCAACGACCTGATTGAGCAGTTCAAAATAGCGCGGGAAAAATACTATCCGCGCCGGGTCACAGTGCTGAAACAGGATTTTCTGTCGGGAAATGAAGGCTGGCATCGGTGGGTGGTCCTGGAATTTAGATCGTACCATTACCTCCCCCTTGTGGGGAGGTGTAACTGTCTATACGTTCGTTCACAATTCCTCCTTCTCACTTCAAAGCGTGGTGCGCACTTGCCACAATTCAGGGAACAGCACCACGTCGAGCATGCGGCGGAGATAGGTAACACCGGAAGTGCCACCGGTGCCGCGTTTGGAGCCAATAATGCGTTCAACCGTTGTCACATGGTTGAAACGCCAACGGCGGAAATAGTCTTCCAGGTCGACCAGCTTTTCTGCAAGTTCATAAAGTTCCCAGTGTTCTTCAGGTGCGCGATAGATTTTTTGCCAGGCAGCTTCAACCTGATCGCTGACTTTGTGGCTCTGGGAGAAATCGCGGGTTGCCACGTCCGCTGGAAGATCAAAACCGTTGCGCAGAAGCAGCATCAACACCGTGTCATAAAGCGATGGCCGGGCCAGTTCTGTCTCAAGTTGAGCAGTGATTTCCGGATCGTGAGCGTGAGGTTTTAACAGTGCGGCATTGCGGTTGCCAACGGCAAATTCGATCAGCCGGTACTGCCATGACTGGAAGCCAGACGACTGACCGAGATTCTCGCGAAACTCGGTATATTCACTCGGAGTCATGGTGCGCAAAACGTCCCAGGCCGCATTCAACTGCTCAAAAATGCGCGAAACACGCGTTAACATTTTAAATGATTGCTGCAGTTGGTTTTCTGCAATCGCTTTGCGCGCTGCGACAAGCTCGTGAATGGCAAGTTTCATCCACAGTTCTGAAGTCTGGTGCTGGATAATAAACAGCATTTCATCATGGGCTTTAGAGCGCGGGTGCTGGGCTGAAAGCACCGGCTCCAGATGCAGATAATCCGAATAGGACATCTTGTCGGCAAAGCCGGTTTCGGCTTTTGCATCATCCGGACTGGTCTCGAAGGTGGCCATAATTAATGATCCCCCTTGAGGCGGAAACGCTGAATTTTGCCGGTCTGGGTTTTTGGCAATTCGGCAATGAATTTGATTGAGCGCGGATATTTAAAAGGCGCGATGGTATCCTTCACATGGTTTTGCAGGTTGATAATGCAATCGCTATCTGCACTCACGCCTTCATTCAAAACCACATGGGCCTCGACAATTTGTCCACGCGCCTCATCGGGCACACCAATCACTCCGCACTCGGCCACATCCGGGTGGGCAAGCAGCGCCGCTTCCACCTCGGGCCCGGCAATATTGTAGCCAGAGGATATAATCATGTCGTCTGAGCGGGCGGCAAAGTGGAAAATACCGTCTTTGTCCTGAGAGAACGAATCGCCGGTCAGGTTCCAGCCGTTGCGCACATAGGATTTCTGGCGTTCGTCGGCGAGATAACGACAGCCTGTGGGGCCGCGTACGGCGAGCCTGCCCACCTCACCGCGCGGGAGTTCTTTCATATCTTCGTCAACGATGCGCGCTTCATAGCCGCATATTGGAGTGCCCGTTGAAGCAGGTCGAGCGCTGCCCAGCCGGTTTGAAATGAAGATGTGCAGCAGTTCGGTAGCGCCAATGCCGTCTAACATCGGTTTGCCGGTTTTCCGCATCCATTCCTCAAACACCGGAGCGGGCAATGTTTCACCCGCAGAAACCGCAATGCGCAGGGATGAAAGGTCCGCTCCCTCATCCATTGCAGCTAGCATGGCACGATAGGCTGTTGGCGCGGTGAAAGATATGGTCGCCTTGTAGGTCTCGATAATCTCGATCATGTTGGGTGGGGTTGCTGCCTCAAGCAGGGTTGCGGCGGCCCCGAAACGAAGCGGGAAAATTGCAAGCCCGCCAAGGGCGGCGAGCCGACAAAAACATCATCAGGCGTCACGCCTAAAACTTCCTTTGCATAACCATCAGCGATGATCAGAAGATCGCGGTGAAAATGCATTGTCGCCTTGGGTTCACCGGTTGTGCCCGAAGTAAAGCCCAGCAGCGCCACATCATCGCGACCGGTTTTAACCGCGGTAAAACGCACATCCTTGTTGAGCGCCACCCGGTCAAGCTCCGCATCATGATTGGCGGTGCCATCAAAACCGATAATTTTTTCAAGGAATTTGCTGGTCTTGCCGCAGATCGCCAGTTCATCCATGATTCTTGTGTCGCACAAAGCCAGTTTGATTTCGGCCTTGTCGACAATCTTTGCAAGCTCACCGGCCCGCAGCAGCATCGGCATGGTATTGACCACAACCGCGCCCGCTTTTGTGGCGGCCAGCCAGCAGGCGACCATGGCCGGATTGTTGGCCGAGCGGATCATTATCCGGTTGCCCGGCTCCACGCCGTAATCCTCAACCAGTGCATGGGCGAGACGGTTGGTCCAGTCGGTCAGTTCCTTGTAGGTGCGCCGCCTGCCATTGCCGATCAGGGCTGTATGGTCGCTAAAGCCGCGGCCCACCATTTCATCGGTCATTTCGGACCCGATATTAATATATTCCGGGTAATCAAAGCCATCGAGCAGGAAATCCGGCCACTGGTCAAATGGCGGCAGATTATCCCGTGAAAATGTATCTGTATGGGCAGACGGGCCAAGTGTCATGATTATCCTCCTGCCAGTACCTGTCGGGCGATGATGATTTTTTGCACGTCAGATGTGCCCTCGTAGATGCGCAGCGCGCGGATTTCACGATAGAGGCTTTCGATAATGTGCCCTTTGCGCACCCCGTCACCGCCGTGAATTTGCACAGCCTTGTCGATCACTTCCTGCGCCTTGTCGGTTGCATATAGTTTGGCCATGGCAGCTTCTTTGGTAATGCGCGGAGTGCCCTGATCTTTGGTCCAGGCGGCGCGGTATATCAGCAGGGCGCTCGCATCAATATCAAGCGCCATATCAGCGATATGGCCCTGCACCATCTGCATATCAGCCAG
>QIIJ01000042.1 GCA_003232595.1 Aurantimonadaceae bacterium
CCACCAGCGATGAAGACTGGGCAAAAGAATACCTCGATGCCATCATCTCGATCAAACTGGTCGATGATGTGGCAGGAGCCATTGCCCATATCCGGAAATGGTCTTCAAGTCACACTGAAGCGATAGTCTCGGAAGACCCTGATGCGGTTGAGAAATTTATGAATGAAATCGACAGCGCTATCCTTTTGCACAATGCCTCAACCCAGTATGCCGATGGCGGCGAATTCGGCATGGGCGCAGAAATTGGTATATCCACCGGCAAAATGCATGCGCGTGGTCCAGTGGGCGTCGAGCAATTGTGCAGCTTTAAGTACAAAGTTCGCGGTTCAGGGCAAATTCGCCCGTGAACCGGGGTCAGTCGGACATCAAGAATTTGAGTGGCTATATGCGCAAGGCAATCAATATGCCTCATGTTGAACCCGGCCAGCGTATCGGCCTGTTTGGCGGTTCATTCAACCCGCCTCACGAAGGTCATGTGCTTTTGTCGCAAACCGTGCTCAGGCAATTGAGGCTTGACCAGCTCTGGTGGATTGTCACACCGGGTAATCCCTTGAAGGATTTGGGCGAACTGGCTCCGTTGGCAGACCGGATCAGAAAATGCAAAGAGATCATCAATGACCCTGCTATCAGAATTACCGCCTTTGAGCTGATAACCCCCACCCGCTATACTGCTGATATGATTTCCCTGGTCAAACAACAAAACCAGGGGGTGCATTTTGTCTGGATAATGGGGGCAGACAATCTTACTCAGTTTCACAAATGGCAGCGTTGGCGCGATATTGCCGGTAATGTGCCGATTGCGGTGGTTGACAGGCCTGGTTCGACCCTTGCAAGTCTGTCTTCCATGGCGGCACTGGCGCTTCGCCGCCACAGGGTGGACGAAAAAGATGCTGTGTTACTGGCGACCATCAAACCACCGGCGTGGATGTTTATTCACGGACCAAAATCGTCCTTGTCATCAACAATGTTGCGCAAAGCGGGAAAACCTGCCACATGATTGCAAAGCATGACAAATCGGTCTGTTAATGAATTTTGAGTGTAGCGCTTGAAAACATCGTGCAAACAGGCTTATTTGTCAAACAGGCCGATTTCATTCGACCAGTAATTTCAGGCACAAACTCCTGAACCTGCACCACCTGATGAAAGCGAACACCAAACTGATTCCACAAGCCCAATCAGGAACCGCTGTAAAACCGGTTCCCTCTTCGAAGTCCGCTATTGGCGATATGCCGGTCTCGGTACTTCTTAACCTGATTTTGGAAAGCCTGGATGGTTCAAAGGCCGAAGAAATCATTTCCATAAACATTGAAGGCAAATCGCCGATTGCCGATCACATGGTGATTGCCTCGGGGCGTTCCCATCGCCATGTGGGCGCAGTAACTGACCACCTCTTGCGTGATATCAAGGATGCCGGACTTGGCACAGCCAAAGTTGAGGGTCTTCCCGCCTGTGACTGGGTTTTGATTGATGCGGGCGATGTCATCGTTCACATTTTCAGGCCGGAAGTGCGCGAATTCTACAATCTTGAGAAAATGTGGCTGGCAGTCGACCTCGGCAGAACCCTGGATAAGTAGGCGCATCGTGCGCATTTCAATTATTGCAATCGGCAGGGTCAAAGCCGGCCCGGAACGCGAACTGATTTCACGGTATGAAAAACGATATCTGGCGACCGGCAAAACACTGGGCATTACTGGCAGGGAATTGCTCGAAATAAACGAAAGCCGCGCCACTTCACCACAACAGCGATGTCGCGAGGAAGCCGGGAAGCTGGTTAATGCCATTCCACCCGGTTCTTTTGTCATTGCCCTGGATGAACACGGTAAAAACACAACAAGCCAGGACTTTGCCAACAGGCTTCAAAGGCAGATGGATGAAGGACGGCGGGAACTTGTCCTGTTAATCGGCGGTGCTGATGGACATGGCGACAAGGTACGGCAACGCGCCGATTTACTGCTGTCCTTTGGCCAAATGACCTGGCCTCACCAACTGGTACGCCTGATGCTTGCGGAACAATTGTACCGGGCAACAACAATTCTCGCAAACCATCCTTACCATCGTTCCTGAATTACCAATTTGTTAAGCACATTTGATGTCTGTATGTGGTATAAAATGGAACGCACATGCTGCGCAATATTATAAACCCAGTCGGCAGATCAGCAGGCCCTATGAATTCTGGCATCAAAATACCGGGTAAATTATCAGCTCTGCTGTTTGCAGCTTTATTGGCGCACACCGCCGTCACTGGTTTGGCCGGTGCCCAGGAATTGCAGGGCGACAAACAGAGAAACCTGCAAATACTTGATGGTATCAGCCGCCAGATATCCCTGAGCGAAGAAAGAATGAACTCCCTCCTCCAGGAGGTCGCGTCGTTGAAACAGGACAGGGCCGGGATTTCCAAAGCCCTGGTTGCAGTTGCCAGTCGAACCCGTGAGCTGGAACTTGGTCTGGATGAGATTGAACAGCAGATTTCCGACCTCGGGGCGCAGGAGCAGGATATCAAACAATCCCTGCTTGAACGTCGAGATTTGCTGTCCAGGGTTTTGGCTTCCCTGCAGCGGATGGGGCGTAATCCACCGCCCGCCTTGCTGGTCCGACCGGATGATGCGCTTGCATCGGTTCGCAGCGCTGTACTTTTGGGTGCGGTAGTGCCTGAGCTGCGGGCTGAAACCAGTATCCTGATTGTCGATTTGCAGGAACTTGCACGATTGCGTGCCGGTATTCTCGATCGGCGCAAAAAACATGCCGCAAACCTGAAATCGCTTGCTGAGGAAGACATTCGGCTTTCACTTCTTGTTGATAAAAAATTGAAAATCGAAGGGCAATCCCGTCAGGCGATCGAAATACAACAGGAAAAAAACC
>QIIJ01000129.1 GCA_003232595.1 Aurantimonadaceae bacterium
GCTCTCGATTTCTGACAAAATTGTGTCTAGACCTTTGGCGATTTCCATCCCATCTTCGACCGATATGATACCCTGCTTGACGAGCATGGCCGCATGGGCCCTGGAACCGGCAATGTCCTGGGTATACAGAACCTGATCAAACCCGATGGAGGCGTTGATCTCTTCCATAATGGCATCGGGGCCGGAGGCAAACCGGCCACCCCACATCTTGTTACCGGATCCGCTGTTGCTCATTTGGGGATCTCCTGGAAAGCATTAAATATGACCACTGACCAAAAACCAAAAAGCCCGAT
Organism: Aurantimonadaceae bacterium; assembly: GCA_003232595.1. Taxonomy (GTDB): domain Bacteria; phylum Pseudomonadota; class Alphaproteobacteria; order Rhizobiales; family Rhizobiaceae; genus SZUA-100. Next base: position 294 of record QIIJ01000129.1, read on the forward strand.
CAACAAGACAATGCTTGCCGTTGTTGCTGTTGCAGTTATCGCTGGCGTCGGCTTATACGCATTTTATCGAAGCCCTGACAATCCTTCCGCCCAACAAGCCTGCCTCGATAATGGCAAAACCATAGCGGCAGTTGACCAGTTTGCAAAAGGGGAGCTGGCAGCTTTTCTGCCGGTCAGGGAATCAAAGGATTTGCGCGCCCTTGCTTTCAAGGACAAGGATGGAGGCGATGTAACCATTGCCGACTGGAAGGGCCGCACGGTATTGCTCAACCTGTGGGCAACCTGGTGTGCACCCTGTCGCCGCGAAATGCCGGCATTGCAGAAGCTACAGCAGGCATTAGGCGGACCTGATTTTGAAGTTGTACCCGTCAGCATCGACCTTGGTGACGACAGCAAACCCAAGGCATTTTACGAAAAAATCGGCCTGAGCGATTTACCGTTTTACGCCGACGCGACGATTGAGATATTCAATACCCTGAAAAAAGACGGCCTTGCATTTGGCATGCCGACAACTGTGCTTATTGATAAAAACGGCTGTTCGGTGGGTGTAATCAATGGTCCTGCAGAATGGGCAAGCGAAGATGCCAAAGTTCTGATCAAGGCGGTGTTATAGATCAGAAAACAGATCAGGCGTCACCCTTGACGATACCCACATAGGGCAATTCGCGAAAAGCATGCGCCACATCCATACCATATCCGACGACAAAATAGTCCGGACAGTCAAAACCCACATAGTCGGCATCGATATCTGCTTTGCGTTTTGAGTGTTTGTCCAGCAGGACCGCGATTTCAACCTTTGCAGCACCCCGTTCAAGCATAAGATCGCGGGCAAATTTCAGGGTATTGCCAGATTCAAGAATATCGTCGATCAGCAGAACTTCGCGACCTGCCACTTCACTCTCGATGTCGCGAAGAACCCGAACTTCGCCACCAACGGTACCTGAACCATAGCTGGCAAGTGACAAAAACTCTACTTCCGGTTCAACCGCAACCTCGTGCAAGGCGCGAATAAGATCGGAGGCAAAAATAAACGAGCCCTTCAGCACCGCAATGACAATCAGGTTTTTGTGGCCCCTGGCAGCAATTTTTTTAGCCAGATCAAGGTTTCGCTCGGCAATGGTTGCGGCATCGAACAAAACTTCGATTTCCTTGCCCCGTACAATTGGCATTAATTATTCTCCGCCTTGCGCTTATTGTCGCTTCGCAGTGCCAATCGAACCATTGGCAGTTTCAGCTCAATATTTGTAATACTCCTGATCGAGCCCTCAACCACCAAAATATCTCTCCCGCCACCCTGCTCGGTTCTGGTCTTCACGGTCGAAAATTCAAGACCCTTGTGATAGATGTCCATTCCGGCAGGATTGTAAAGGGCGACTGTATCTTGAACCACAGATATCAGTTGCTCCCGATAGAACAATCCGCCCCCGAATATTATGACTGCACCAATGGCAGCGGCGGAATTCAGCCAGGTTTCGCGACCTAAATTTGAAGGGCTATTCGAAAGTTTCGACCTGCCGGACAACCCCTTTACGGTCTTTCGCGATTTTTCAGGCAATCCACCGATGCTGACAATCACTGTATTGCAATTGAATATCTGGGTTTCCATTGAGCCTGGTGGGGGAAGCACATTGCGGGTAAGGAACCATTCGGTTAACAAGTCGGTGAGACCGGATGAGCAAATGTTGGTTAAAACCGGTTAATCATTTGATATGTTGTTTGCCCGAAAATGGCGGTTTTAAAACAGGGTGGTTTTCAGGTAATTCGCTTGCAGAATATTTGGAGGGATTTATAGATTGGACCCAGTCAGTGATTTGCGCCACCTGAACGGATATATCTGTGATTAAATTTGAAAATGTCGGTTTGCGATATGGGATGGGCCCGGAAATCCTGCGCGACATCTCATTTCACATCAAGCCCGGATCTTTTCAGTTTCTGACCGGACCGTCAGGATCCGGCAAAACCAGCCTGCTGCGGTTGTTATTTCTGTCAATGAGCCCGACCCGCGGGCTTATCAGTGTATTCGACAAATCAACTGCAGGCCTGACAAGTCGGGATTTACCCGCAATTCGCCGACGCATCGGCATCGTATTTCAGGATTTCAGGTTGCTGGATCATCTTTCGGTTTACGAAAATGTGGCCCTGCCCTTGCGTGTGCAGGGTCGAGCCGAAAGCAGTTATCGCACCGATGTGATTGATTTGTTGAAATGGGTCGGGCTGGCTGACCGCATCAATGTATTGTCATCGGTATTGTCAGGTGGGGAAAAACAAAGGGCTGCAATTGCCCGCGCCCTGATTGACCAGCCCGAATTACTTTTGGCTGATGAACCTACCGGCAATCTTGATCCCAGTTTGGCGCGGCGTTTGCTGCGCCTGTTTATTGAGCTCAATCGCTCCGGCACATCGGTTTTGATTGCCACGCATGATCTGGGCCTGATGGATCAGTTTCAGGCCCGCCGTCTTGTGCTCAATGAAGGGCGGTTGCAAATCTATGACTAACCCGCATCAACCGGTGAAAACTCATTCCGGCAAAGGCTGGGAAGCCACAAAGCCTGGCGATGAATCT
>QIIJ01000221.1 GCA_003232595.1 Aurantimonadaceae bacterium
GGCAGTCAGGGTAAAGGCTGGAATAGTGTTTTAAACGTTGCCAAACGGGTTAGAAAGTCACGACCGGATGACCATCTCAGTTCCCTGCTGGCGGAACTTCGCGAGCTTGATATCAGTCGCAAGGATCCTGGTCGATATTATCGCATCAAGGACATGGTTGCGCCGATTGGTGCCAGTATTCTTGGTCGGCACGACAAAACACTGGAGGAGGATTTTTACTACCCGGATGTTCGCAACAGCCACTATGCAATGAGCCATATTTCGCCTATCCGCTATCTTTCCCGGCTCATCCGTCCAGACACGTCAGGAATCATGGAACTCGGCAGTGGCTGGTCGTCCAATATCTTTCAATTGTACATCGCACATGGCGCATCGCGATCCAAAAAAATCATCTATTATGGTGGTGAATACACCCGTGAAGGCCAAATTTGCAGCAAATATATTGCAGGCATGGAACCACAAATGAACTACCGGTCGTTTAATTTTGACTATCGGGAACCCAATGTTTCATTTCTCAAACGCCAACGCGGCCATATATTACTGTTTACCACCCATGCCATTGAACAGGTTGATGTCATAAGCCCGGACCTTTTTGCACAACTCGAAACCATTCCCAACGAAATTACCGTTGTTCACTTCGAGCCGGTCGGCTGGCAGCGCTTTCCCAAACTCATGCAGATGCGCGACAAAAATGATGATTCGTTTTTCGAAAAAATTGGTGAAAAGGCCATAAAAGGAAACATTGATTCCGTGTCGGAAAATTCAGCATGGTGGTCCTGGCGCCTGGAATACAACAAAAACCTTCTGCCAATCGTCAATGATCTTGAGAGCAAAAATGTGATCAAGATCAAGCGTACCGAATACGACTATGATGGCACAGGAAATGTCCTCAATCCAAGCTCACTTATTCACTACGATTTTGTGCGTTGATCAGCGCGGGAAGCTGAAAGGCACAGAACTGCGGCATTGTGTAACTATGTTCTATTGTACGGATATACGGACCTCAGATCTCATTTGATAATTCGGGGTTGCCAGACACGGTTTGCCTGCTTGGCAGGAATAGTGCGGCAACAAGCACGATCACTGCAGATGCTGCGAGCGCCAGATATTGATATTGAAATCCAAACCCTGCTCCATGTAATACAGAGATCAGTGGGACAGCGGCTGATCCCATGCCTAGCGACAATACGTATTCGACAGAAACAGCGCGTGATCGCAGGCCTGACTTTACGTAGCAACCAAGCAACCAGCTTGTAATCGGAATTTCTGCAAACATCATCGTTACCAAAAGAAAAGCAAGCACCAATGCAATCCAGCCGGTTGCCTGCGAAAGAATAAGCAGAAGGGCAATCTGCATGGCTAACAGAAATATCAGAATGGGTCGTGCACCAAATCTGTCTAACAATTCACCGACCGGTAGCTGGGCAAATGCCGCAATGGCAAACACAGCGCCGGTTGAAGCACCAATCCAGGTCAGATCACCTGCGGCTTCTATCAACCTCTCATCGAAAAATTTGGGAAGAGAAATGGTAATTACATTGAAAATAATCCCGCCAAATAATGCCGCTACACATATCACGCCAAAGACGACAAACTGAATATGGCGGTTGGCATTGACGGGAGTGTTGCTTGTTGAGGCAACCCGAGTAGCTGATATTTTTGAGTGCCCGCGATAATGCCGGTACAAGGTCAGTCCAACAACAATCGACACCACTCCTGGAAGCCCGAATGCAAACTGCCATCCAAAGGTATTTGCAACGATACCGGTAAACAGGGCTGCCCCGGCCAGACCGAGATTACCAAATACGCCGTTTATCGCCAACGCCCGGCCTGTACGTTTTCCAATATCTGTAATATGGGCCAAACCAACCGGGTGGTAAATTGATGTAAACAGGCCCAATAAACCGAGCCCAGCCATAAGTGACAATGGCCCACTTGCAAATGCAACCATCAGACTAGATGCACCACATCCAACAAAAAACAGGACAATAAGCTTGATCCGGTCAATTCTGTCTCCGAGCCAGCCGGCAGGTAAAGTGGCCAGCGCGAACACTACATAAAGCGGCGTTCCCAACACCAATACCTGGGCATATGTCATGCCCCATGCAGGCGCGATTGCAAGCGCTGCCGTTGGAAAAATGAGCAAGAAAAAATGGTCAAAGAAGTGAGCCAGATTTAAAAAACGCATTGAATGTTTTTGGGACATATCCTGATTCCGGGCTATCACTGGAAGCTTGCATATTACCGGATATCCAGTTATTGTCTGTCGACATTATGACAAATTATATCGCTGAAATGACAAATCGAATTGAAGTAGATATTGAAGGCTTGGCATCGACCTACAGTGCTGGAACCCTTATCCAGGAACACGCACATACATGCCATCAAATCGTCCATTCGGTCAGAGGAACAATGAGGGTGCTGGCAAGTGAAGCGACATGGTTTGTGCCACCTGGTCGAGCCTTGTGGATGCCGGCTTACACACCTCATTCGATCCGGTGTGCCGGTACAGTCGAAATGCGAACGGTTTATCTCGGCAACAATCTTCCATCGGGCCGCCCGGATGTGCAGGTAATGGGAGTGTCACCATTGATGCGGGAAATTCTGGTTCGGCTTTCAGAAAGTTGCAACAACCGGCAAACTCCACATCTCAAATCACTACTAATTGATGAAATATCATTGATGGAAACAGAACCGCTTCACCTGCCGATACCAACGGACATTCGCATTGCACGGCTTGCGCTTCAACTTCAGCAGAACCCGGATGACCATACAACGCTTGAGGACTGGGCAAAGCAGCTGGGCTTCTCGCAGCGCAATCTGATCCGCAATATCCGCGCTGAAACGGGCATGTC
>QIIJ01000508.1 GCA_003232595.1 Aurantimonadaceae bacterium
GGTAACAGGGAAGCAAACCGCATAAAACCTTTTCACCCTGGTCATTCTCACGCTCCAGCATTAAATGGCGGGCCATCCAACCGGTTTCAGGGATGGCGCAGTTGGATTTTTCAAGTGAATGCAAAAAATCAAATGATATAAATGGATTATACTGATATTCTAATGTGTTATCAGAAGGCGGGTTTGCAAAATTGTCCCAGTCCTCCTGCGATATCTCAGCGATTGAGGACAAGGTCTGCAATACGGCCGGGCAATTTTCATTCAGGCGCATAATTCTGCGGGATCAAGCCCTTCAAATGTCACTTGATCGGCATAGGCAGAGGAACGGGCATAATCCTCTTTGGTCCGAACTGTCCATGTGATGACCGGAAAACCCTGTTTTCGAATATCTGCCACAAATCGACATGGCAGATCGTGTATCCGGTATGAAACAAACTGCGCGTCGCTCGCACGCATCGCATTCATGTGGAATTCATAACAATTGTCGTTGCCCATAGCGGTCAAACCTCGTGGCCGGCCCGGGGTGAGGTCAGCAAACTTCTCTGTCAGCCAGTGATTAAAAGACATGACGGCCACTGGTCCGGCATAAGTTTCCAGTGATTTCGCAACTGCTTCCACCAGGCCGTTATCTTCACCCAATATTCCCTTGAGTTCCAGCAATACCGGGACTTTTCCTGCTATCAGTTCAAGATACTCATCCAGAGTGCGTATGGTGTCTTTGCTGTCTAATACAGGTATATGGGCCAGTTCCGCCGCGGTTCGGTGGCGAACCGAGCCTTCCTGATCGGTCATCCGGCCAAGGTGCTGGTCGTGAAAAACCACTGCTTTACCATCTGCCGTGATTTGTAAATCACATTCCACAGTATAACCGCGGTCGATCGAAGCCTGACAGGCAGGCAATGTATTCTCATATAGTTTTTCGGCTGCATTGTGCAATCCCCGATGGGAAATCGGGGATTCAATCAACCAGGAAAACGGTTCTGTTGCCGGATATGCACGGTTACTTAAACTCAATGATAGCATCCACTTCAACTGCGACGCCAAATGGCAGGGATGACATTCCAACCGCAGCACGCGCATGCTTGCCGCGGTCACCAAGCACATCCACCAACAAATCTGATGCGCCATTGATAACGGCCGGGTGGTCGCCAAATTCGGGTGTTGCGTTGACAAAGCCGGTTATCTTGACCATCTGTGTGATGCGATCAAGTTCGCCAAGCGCCGCCTTGGCCTGGGCAAGAATATTGACCGCGCAAAGCCGTGCCGCGGCCTGGCCGATGGCAACATCATAATCCTCGCCCAGCTTGCCTTGATATTCCAGCCCATCGGGGCCAAGCGGCACCTGGCCGGAAATAATCAACAGATTTCCACTGATAACATACGGTACATAGTTGGCGGCAGGTGCAGCCGGTGATGGCAATGAGATGCCAAGTGTTTCCAGTTTGGTTTCTGTATTACCAGCCATGATTCTGCTCCGGTTGATGTTTAAACATTGCTGGTGAATCGGTAGCCTTTTTTTGGCCGGATGAAAAGTCGCATTTTCAACCAATTTGTGGCAATAGATGTTTTAAACCGTCATACCAATCACTCATGGATAAGAAATGAACAATTCTGAGTTACTCAATCGCTCAACCATAGCGATGATATCACTGGCAGGTACTTTTTTTGCGACCTCTTTGCCGGCACAGCCGTCTGCTCTGAGTGAGTTGGTTGCACACCGTGCAGTTTATGATGTGAAACTTTCTGATGCCTCAGACCGCTCGGGGATACGCGGCATGAGTGGTCGTATTGTTTATGAGATTGTCGGCTCTGCATGTGAAGGGTTTGCGGTAAAATTCCGTTTTGTCACCCGCATTGAGACAGGAAAAAGGTCTATCGTCACCGATCAGCGCACGACCACATTTGAGGACTCAAAAGGAGAGAATTTTCGCTTCTTAACCCGCTCATATGTCAATGACCAATTCGAGAAAGAGGTGAGGGGGTCGGCCAAACGTACTGACAGTGGCATGGAAGTGGTGTTAAAAAAGCCTGAAGGTCGGGATGTGAAACTCGGTAATGCGATATTTATGACCGAACACATTGCCAGGGTGATTGAAAAGGCAAAAATTGGCGAGACATTTTTTACTGCAGACGTATTCGACGGTTCCGACGATGGCGACGAACTGATGTCCACCACTACAATTATCGGCAAGCAGTCCCTCGACAGTCCGGAAGGCATCAAACCTTTAAACAATATGCCAAACTGGCCGGTGTCTATCAGCTATTTTTCCCTTAAAGACGAAAAAAGAGGCGAATCACTGCCGGTTTATCAGGTATCTTTTGATCTGTTTGAAAATGGTATTTCAGGTAACCTGACAATGAAGTATGCCGACTATTCCCTGGCAGGTAAATTGATCAAACTGGAAATACTTCCAACCGCTTCATGCGCAGAATGAGGTGTGGATTACTGTTTTGAACGGGAATTGTCTTTAAATGGCTGATCACGCTGCGGGGCGCTGGTTTTTTCTTTTTTGAATGTCAGCCCGAGAACTACTGATCGGTCACCAAACTTTCCGCGTACATCATCCATTGCACGTTCTGCAGCGGCCCGCTTGCTTCCCTGTGTATCAATCAGATCAACCGGGTCGGCACCATCTTCAACACAAAGGTCGCTTACACCGATACCCAGAAGTCTAAATTTTGTACCATCAAGTTCTTTCAAAAGCATCGAACGGCCAACCTGGAAAATCTTGTCGGACAGTTGTGTCGGGTCGGTCAAAGAACGGTTGCGGGTCCGCTGTTTGAAGTCCGCCGTTTTAAGTTTTAAAACTATTGTACGACCGGCAATGCCCTTCTTTTTTAAACTTGCAGAAAC
>QIIJ01000040.1 GCA_003232595.1 Aurantimonadaceae bacterium
GAAAGCGATTCCTCCTGGTATATGCGCGAGGAAAATGGCGGCCTGCTGCTTGGACCATACGAAAAAGGTGCGCCGTGCTGTTATGTCGACAGCCCAACCGATGATTCAGAATATGAACTGTTTCAGGAAGACCTGGATCGTTTGATGCCCTATATTGAGACCGCCATTGAGCGGGTTCCGGCCTTTGGCGAAGTTGGCATCAAGAAGGTTTATAATGGCGCGATTTGTTATACGCCAGATGGATCACCAATCATTGGTCCCGCCTGGGACCTGCCCAATTTCTGGCTTAATGAGGGTCATTCCTTCGGCATTACAGCCGCTGGCGGGGCCGGATGGCAACTGGCCGAATGGATCGTTGATGGTGAACCAACCATCGATATGATGGGCGTCGATCCGCGCCGCTTCGGACCTTACGCCTCCAAGGGCTATCTTTTGCAAAAAAACGAAGAAGCCTATGCCAAGGTATTTACTGTCCATTACCCGGACGAGGAACGCGAGGCTGGTCGCCCGCTAAAACGTGCACCCTGTTATGACCGCATGAAAGCCCTGGGCGCAGTGTTTGGCAGCGTCTATGGCTGGGAGCGACCCAACTGGTTTGCGCCTGAAGGCTATGGTCTGAAAGTTTCGGAACTTGCCCGCCCAAACGTGCTGCTCAACGAGAATTGCGCCACGCCGGATGAAAACGGCGAGGTTAAGGAGTTGTGGTCCTTCCGTCGTTCCAACTATTTTGAGCATGTGGGCAATGAGGTCAAAAACGTTACTGAAAATGTTGGCCTGCTCGATATGTCGGCCTTTGCCAAATGCGAGATATCCGGCCCCGGCGCGCGCGATTGGCTGGAGAGCATTTTTTCCAACAGGGTGCCCAAAAAGCGGGGACGCGTGGGGCTGACCTATTTGCTTACCTCCACCGGCGGCGTGCGTTCGGAATTTACCGTCTATGAATGGGAGCCGGGCAAATTCTATCTGGTTTCTGCCGGCGCCCTGGAACGCCACGACCATGATTGTTTAAAAATGCTGCTGCCTGCGGATGGCTCGGTAAAATTCCGCGCCATCACCGAATCCTATGGCGTATTGGTGCTGGCAGGACCCCGCTCGCGTGAGGTTTTGCAAAAACTTACCAGCACCGATTTGTCAAACGACAATTTCAAATGGTTGAGCGGGCAGGAGATTTCTGTGGGCCTCGCCAATGCCCATGCACTCAGGGTCAACTTTGTCGGCGAACTTGGTTTTGAACTGCATCACCCGATCGAGATGCAAAACACCATCTTTGATGCAGTGATGGCAGCGGGCAAAGAGTTTGGCATCAAACCGTTTGGCATTCGCGCCATGGACACAATGCGGCTTGAAAAATCCTACCGGCTGGTGCCGCGCGAATTGTCGATCGAATATTCAGCTTATGAATCCTGCCTTGATCGTTTTGTTCACCCGGACAAAGGCGACTTTTTAGGCCGCGATGCGCTTGTTGCCCGCCACCAGGAAGGCGACAAGTGGAAATTGGTCACCATGGAAGTGCATGGCTTGAACGACGCCGATGCGCGCGGTTCAGAACCGATCTATCAGGGTGAAGAACTCATCGGCCGCGCCACCTCCGGTGGTTATGGCTGGCGGGTGGAAAAATCGCTGGCACTCGCCATGGTGAGACCAGATCTGGCCGCAATCGGCACAGAACTCGAAATTCTCATTTTAGGTGAGCGTCACGAGGTAACGGTAATTGAAGAAAGCCCGTTCGATCCGACGAATGCGAGGTTACGGGGGTAGGGGTGGAATTGCATATTTTTGGAAAACTTTTGTCACAATACAGTGCGCTGGGCCCCTGCAAAATCGCCAAAGTGACAATTAATATTAGCTAACAGCATATTTTATTTGACCAGACGTTTGCTCTGTGCGACTAATATGTGTGAAAAAAGTCACTTACAGCAAACAGGCAATCAAGGCATTACGATCAATGCAGAAGTCTCGCAGGGAGGCAATAATTGCAAAGATTGATGGTTATGCATCAGGCCAGGCGGTTGATGCGAAGTTAATGCAGGGTACTGATTTCATTCGTATTCGAGTTGGCCAATGTCGGGTTATTCTCGACGACATTGGTACCGTGCTTGATGTGCTGAAAATCGGCCCCCGTGGCGATGTTTACAAATAGGGATCACAACCATGAACATTCAGACACTCACCCTTGAAGGCAAGGAATTCGTCATCTTGTCCCGTGAAGATTATGAGGACATGGTTGATATTGCTGAGGCCAATAAAATCAAAGACAGAATCAAGGCAGGTATTGAAGAACTTGTTCCTTCAAAGATTGCCCTGGCTTTGATTAACGGTCAAAACCCTGTTCGGGGTTGGCGCAAATATCGTGGATTGACCGCCCGTGCACTGGCGCAACAGTCTAAATTAAGCGCTGCTTATATCTCTGAAATTGAAACCGGAAAAAAAGACGGCAGTATTTCAGCAATGAAACGTATAGCTGTTGTTCTTGGTGTCGACCTTGATGATCTGGTGTGATTTGAGGAAACAGGAATCTGGAATAGAGGTGACAGGAAATTGGTGCATTTAGTAAATTGGCACCGAAATTCCCACCGAAATTCCCTATGCTCTATCGGCCGTCATCCCGGAATCGCGTTAGCGATATCCGGGACCCAATGATGTGTGGTGCAAATTCAGGATCATGTTCTGTGCTGCAACGCTGGTTTTCCTGAACATGGTCCCGTGCTCAAAGAGTGGGCAATCGGGTCCCGGATATCGCCAAAGCGGTTCCGGGATGACGGCCGATAGAGCGCAAGGGTGAGCGAGCATGAGCCCCGATTTTCCTTCAGACGATTGCCGTGGCATGCGCGTGCAACGTGAAAAAATGCACAATACCTGACTTAACGGTGCCGGAATTCCGGTTGGCGCCGCCGTCAGGATTATATTTGATCCATTTATTGAGAACGGTTGTTCTCACATACCCACAGCCCCGCGCAGCTTTGCTGATGCCGGGCCAATTCAGTCAGGATACATCATGGCAAACTTTGCCCTCAACGGATTTTCAACCGCACCACGGACTCTCGCTAGCGGCGAGAGCGGTTTCATCACCCAAAACGGTGCGCTTGTCACTTTGGGCACGGACGCGGTCAATGGTTCCGGGTTCAATACCTTAACCGTTCTCGGCACCCTTGCTG
>QIIJ01000571.1 GCA_003232595.1 Aurantimonadaceae bacterium
AGCAACTGAAATCAAAAGAAAAACCATACAAGGTAACTGATCGGGATGGCATGTACGCATACATCGCAGCATCAGGCTCAATCACCTTTCGCTACGATTATCGCCTCAATGGCAGAAGGGAGACTTTGGTTGTCGGCAAGTACGGACGTGCCGGTATTTCTCTCCTTGCTGCACGTGAAAAATGCCTTGATGCAAGGCGTAAAGTTGCTGAGGGAAAATCACCAGCACAAGACAAACAGCGGGCCAAGCGCCAGTTGAAAGAGACAAAAAGTTTTGGGAAATTTGGAAACAAATGGCTGAATGAGGCGCAGATGGCCGATAGTACTCGTGCTATGCGGCGGGCAATTTTTGACCGGGATGTTTATCCTGTTCTCAACAATCGACTGTTGACAGAAATTGATTCAACAGACCTGCGTCAGCTTTGTGCTAAAGTAAAAGAGCGTGGAGCACCGGCAACCGCCATACATGCGCGCGATATAATCAAACAGATTTTCGCGTTTGCAATTCTTCATGGCGAGCGGGTGAAAAACCCCGCAGACGAAGTTGGCCCGGCATCAATCGCAACATTCGTTCCAAGAGATCGCGCTCTATCGCCGCGAGATATTCGTGTCATGGCGAAAATGCTTGATCAGGTCCCAACTCTCCCGACAATTCGTCTTGGTTTGCGACTTATTCTCCTGACAATGGTCCGTAAAAGTGAATTGCAGGACGCTGTTTGGGATGAGGTCGACTTTCAGAATGCTGTTTGGAGCTGCTTCATTGGGCAATGATCGATAGTCACCCGGCCAGAAAATTGCGATTTTTTCAGTCATAGCTATTCCTTTACGACCACTGGAAAAATTACTGGCAAGACCAGCCTCTAATCGGCAAATGCACGTGTTTTAGCCCCAAGAATATGTTCCTTGATCGCTTTAGCTGCGCCGTCCTCGTCGCCTGCCGCCATAGCCTCGATTACGTGCAAATGTTCATTGATTACACGCCGCACATCACCCGGACCCAGCCTTGAGCGTGACGCCTTGATCAGCCGGACTTTGATGGCGTTTACCCGATAGATATTGGAGATCAATTCATTGCCAAGCGCGTCAATAATAGTATCGTGGAAATGCCAGTCCGTCTGCTGGGCACGGGCAACAAGGGCCTCTGATATTTCGTCCTTAGCCTGTTCAAGAATATCCATATGACCATCACGCAACTCGGCGATTTGGCTTACGGTGGAATTGCGTGCAAATTGACGCGCCGCGCGCACCTCCAAAATTACGCGCAACTCATAGGCGTTGCGGATAAGATTCATGTCTATATAGGTCACCTGCAACCCACGCTGGGGAATGGTCTTGATTAATCCATCCGCTTCAAGACGTGGTATCAACTCGCGAATGGCCCCCAGCGGCATATCGGTGATTTTCACCAGTTCGCGCTGGGTTAGAAACTGGCCAGGCTTTATTTGCAGATTAAGCAGCATATCGGAGAACTGCTCATAGGCTCTTTCTCTCTTTTTCATGCCAGGATGAAGGTTTTTTAATACTGCATTCGACATATCAGGCTCCAACCCTGATTTTAAATATATTCTCATAGTCGCTCAGCAATTGCACTTTCTCCATGTTGTTAAGTCCTGTCAGCGGTGGACGAACATTCAGCCATTGTTGAACATTATATATATGAGATGCAAATAGTTTCACCGCCGGCACAATAGGAACGGTAACCAAAATTTCGACCAACTTAAAAATCGACGGGTTCATTATTCCAGTTTGCATCATTTCCGACAGTTCTTTTCCATAAAAATTTGCCAAACCGCTTATGCAACCCTGCGCGCCTAAACCTGCACTGCGCACCAACAGACGCTCATCACCAATTAAAATAGCCAGATCATCTTTGAGGGTTAAAAACCCTTGCGCTGAACTCCATTCGCCGGAGGAATCTTTAACACCATAGACTAGTGAGGGAAAGCGGACCTGAAGGCGCGCAGCAAGTTGCGTCGATATTGTCACTCCGGTGAGCTGAGGGATGTTGTAAAGGATAATTCTCAGTTCCTGCCCCGAGAACTCACTCAGCACTGCGCAATACCAGCAATATAACCCCTCGTCACTCACCCCTTTGAAAAAATGTGGGGGTGCAAGCAGGAAACTGCTGCATTGTTGGCCAATACCAGCGCGCAGTTCTTCAATGGCATCGCTGATTGCATCGGCTTTTATGCCCATGACAACCTGATCCGGATTTATACCGGCTTCCAGCAGGCGGGCCAGCGCTTCCATTCGTTCACCAGTTCCAACGCTTGCTCCCTCCCCGGTTGTGCCAAAAAGCGTGATTGAGGAACATCCATTGGCCAGTACGTGACTGGCATGTTTGGCCATCAATTCATGCGCAATGCCTCCGCTATGATCAAACGGGGTAAGCAGTGCTGCTGAAACTCCAAAAATTTCTGACACGGTCTGTTTCAAACTTCCTCAACATTCCTGACATATATTCCCCGGCCTAAATTACTGTCTCTATTATAGTGATAGTAACGTTTTTAGTGACAGGGGCACACCAGATTATAGCTAACATGTTAGTTATGTGATGTCTAACTTGTCAGTAAATTATTTATGGTGTAACATACAATTGAAATTCACCGCGCATCTGCCTTAGGGTGTGTAAAAAAGACCTGTCGTCAGATATAAAACTGGCCCTGTTTTCTAGCAAGGAGTAAACAAATGGAAACCACTTTTACACGTCGCGCCATTACGGGCATGATCGCGGGTGTGGCATTGCTTGCCGCTGCTCCCACATTTGCCGCCGAGGTAACAAAACTTCGCATATCCACACCGGCAGTTGAGAGCGACTGGCACGCCAAAATGCTCACCGTTTTCAAAGAC
>QIIJ01000101.1 GCA_003232595.1 Aurantimonadaceae bacterium
TCGCGCACCGAATGGCGCTTTTTCATGTGTTCGTAATAAGTATTTATCGCCTCAAGGCTTTTCTCATCGGAAAAATCCATCCGGTCGGGCAGAGGCAGTGCTTTATATTTCATCTCCTTACTGGCAAACAATTACTGCCTCCTTTTGCTCAATTTAACCTTGTGAATGAGTTTGCACCCTACATGACACGAGATAAAAATTCACGGGTCCGGGCTTGTTTTGGATTGTTAAATATTTGCTCAGGTGGCCCGGATTCAACGATGACCCCCTGGTCCAGAAAACAAATCTTATCCGCAGCTTCGCGGGCAAAACCCATTTCATGGGTGGCCAGAACAATCGTCATCCCTTCGCTTTTTAACTTTAGCAATACGTCCAGAACTTCTGCAACCAATTCCGGGTCAAGCGCGCTTGTCACTTCATCAAACAGCATAATTTCGGGTCGCATTGCCAGGGCACGAATAATCGCCACCCGCTGTTGCTGGCCACCAGAAAGTTGATCAGGATAATGCTGCATCCGGTCCGCCAGTCCAAATCGCTCGAACAGGGCCGTGGTCTGGGCCAGCAGATCAGCCTTGGAAGGTTTATGCACCCGGCGTGGTGCCAGCATAACATTTTCCATCACATTCATATGGGGGAACAGATTAAAGCTTTGAAATACAATGCCAATCCGGCGGCGTATCGGTTGTGGATCAATGTCCGGGTCAGTAATATCCTGCCCGTCCAGCAATATACGCCCGCCATCCACTTCCTCAAGCAGGTTAATACAGCGCAACAAAGTTGATTTGCCGGACCCGGAAGCGCCAATCAGGCAGACCAGTTCACCTTTTTGCACATTAAAGGAAATGCCTTTGCAAACTTGCGTTGCACCAAAGCTTTTGGCTACATCAATAAGCTGGAGTTTATAGCTCAAAATCTGTTACCTGCGCTCTTTGGCCTGGCGTGCCATCAGACTATCGGCCAAACGGGTAGCGGGGATGGTGACCGCCAAAAAGATTAGTGCGGCCCCCAGATACGGGGTGAAATTGGCATAAAAAGATTTGAATACCCCGGCCTGTCGCAGCAGTTCCACCGGGCCGATAAATGACAGCAACGCAACGTCTTTTTGTAGCGAAATCAGATTGTTCATATTGGCAGGCACGACCCTGCGTATGGCTTGGGGCAGGATGACAAAGCGCATGGTATCCCAATGGGAAAGGCCCAAGGATTTGGCGGCGGCGCGCTGACTTTCATGAATGGATTCAATGCCGGCGCGATATACTTCCGACACATAGGCTGAATAGCTGAGCACCAGCGCCACCGAACCCCAGATATAGGGGCTGTTCCAGGGGCGCGGCAGGCCAAGGCCGGGAATACCAAAACCAATCAGATAGATGGTGAGGATCACCGGGACGCCGCGAAAAACATCATTGTAAATGGTTGCAAACAGACGCAGCGGAAACAATGCCGGGGAGCGCGCATCTCTGGCCAGCGCAAGGACAAGACCCCAGATTGCAATAAGTGGTGCCGACCAGGCAAAAATTGCGATATCGAGCAAAAAAGCGTTCAAAAGAGTGGGAAAGGTTTTTTGAAAAACCTCCCAGTTGAAAAAAGATTGTTGTACTTTTTCCCAACCGGGGGCCAGTGGCACCAGAATATAAATTGCCAGAAAAACACTAACCGTGCTTACGCTAGCAACAAGAGTGCTTCGCCGTCGCAACCGAATTTCGCGTTGCTGGCGGGCCTGTTTGCTAAAACCGGCAACTTTTTCAGAAGTTGCCGGTGTTTCTATTTGCTTATCTTCAGACATAAATAAATGACTGACTATTCGATTACCGGCACTCCGGTTTCACTTTGCAACCAACGTGCTTCAATGCTGGCAAGGGTGCCGTCTGCCGCCATTTTAGCAAAGGCTTCATCAACACATTCCAGCAATGGGTTGCCTTTTTCCAATACCGCGCCAAACTGATCCAGTTCGCCGGTTGCATCAGGCAGAAATTGTCCCAATACTACGCCATCTTCCAAAAACACGGCAGCAGTAAACAGGGCTGAGGGCAGATCAAGCAGAACAGCGTCGATCTGGTTGGATTTCAGTGCTTCGGTAATGTCAGCATTATCATCATACAACAAAATCTGGGAATCAGGCTCGATCAGAGTGCCGATGAGTTCGTTCGCAGTTGTTCCGGCAGCCGCTCCCCATTTCAACCCTTTCAATGAGGCAATATTTGGTTCTGCTCCGGCCTCGACAGCTGGTGCGCGCACCAATACGGCAGCAGCCGCTGTGTAATAGGGGGCGGAAAAGTCAATGGTCTGGCGGCGTTCCTCAGTAATGGAGTATTGCTGCATGTTAATGTCATAGTCTTTTACGCCGGGCTGGATAGCCTGATCAAATGTGGTGCGCGTCCAAACGACCTGATCAGCTTCAAAACCCATGCGATCAGCCAGCGCGTAGGCAATGGCCGCTTCAAAACCTTCTCCATTTTCAGGGCTATCATCAATTACCCACGGGAAATAGGCCGGGTTGCCGGTGCCGATTGTCAAAACTCCATCCGTGACGGTTTTTCCGACGGCGCAGGTTCCAGCAGCAAATGCCGTCCCAGACATCAGGCTAAGTGCGCAGGCAGTTACCAATAATTTCATAGAATTTTTCATTTTTCTCCCCTTGGATATTTTGTTTTTATTTCAAACGCAAAACCTGTCGCATCTGCTTTTTTGATTCTTTGAATAAAAGACGATCACCAAGCCAGAGTCAACGGGACAGCTGAGTTCATAGGTTGTAAATGTTCAATTTACCCCGTGGGCTTGCCCATGTTCAAATAACAGTATAAACGCTGGCAACTCTGCGTCTTCAGCTTTTTTTGAG
>QIIJ01000422.1 GCA_003232595.1 Aurantimonadaceae bacterium
GTTATCATTGGTTTTGGTTCACCGCCGAAGATAAATTCACCAAATCCGATCAGGAAATAGGAAAGGCCGATTGTTGCCATAAACAATATGATTTCCGGCTGATTGACCAGCTTTCGAAGGACAACACGTTCCACTGTCCACGCCAGCACTGCCATGATAGCAATTGCCAGAATTAACGCCAGATAGGCTGGCACCCCGGCAGCATAAAGCCCGACAAGCGAAAGAGCGGCAAACACCACCATAATGCCCTGGGCAAAATTGAACACACCCGAGGCCTTGAAAATCAGCACAAAACCAAGCGCAATAAGCGAATAAAGCGTGCCAGAAACAAAACCCTCCCACAAAACCTGCAAAAGGAAATCAGGCGTACCGAACATCTGCACAAAGGGGTCAATAAATATATTGTAGAGCAGATCCATCAGTGTGCCACTCCAAGGTATGCGTCAATCACATTTTGGTTTGCCTGCACTTCGGCAGGCGCACCATCGGCAATTTTTTTGCCGTAATCAAGCACCACCACCCGGTCGGCCAAATCCATCACCACGCCCATATCGTGCTCAATCAGGGCGATTGTCGTGCCGAATTGCTGGTTCACATCAATAATAAAGCGGCTCATGTCCTCTTTTTCTTCAAGATTCATGCCGGCCATCGGTTCATCCAGTAACAAAAGTGAGGGTTCAGCAGCCAATGCCCGGCCAAGTTCGACCCGCTTTTGCAGACCATAAGGCAGTTGGCCCACTGGCGTTTTGCGGATGGCTTCAATTTCGAGGAAATCAATCACTTGTTCCACCGCTCGACGGTGTTCAATTTCCTCTTGCATCGCCGGGCCGTAGCGCAGCATCTGCCAGAAGAAATTTTTGTGCATCTTAAGCGTCCGGCCGGCCATGATGTTGTCAAGTGTCGACATGCCGGTAAACAAGGCCACATTTTGAAAAGTCCGCGAAATGCCTTGTGTTGCCGCCATATAGGGCCGCATTTTGCGGCGCACCTCGCCGCGAAAGGTAATCGTGCCTTCCTGCGGATGATAAAATCCGTTGATGACATTGAGCATCGAAGTTTTGCCCGCCCCATTGGGGCCGATAATGGCGCGAATCTCGCCTTTTTTTACATCAAAGCTGACATTCTGAATGGCCTTCACTCCACCAAAGGAAAGTGAGACATTATCGACCTTGAGCATTTCAGCCCCTGGCGCAAGGCCATCATCTTTGGCAGAAATACGGTAGGAATCCTCGCCAAACGCGGCGTCGACTACTGCAATATCATTCATTCAGCCGCCTCCAGCATTGCATGTGTCGGCTCAAAGGATTTGGCATCGCGCACCTCGATTGTCGCTGATATCTTGCCCTTGCGACCATCCTCAAATACCACTTCCGTTTCCACAAACCTTTCCGTAGAGCCATCATAAAGCGCCTCGATCAATTCGCCATAACGCTCGGCAACAAATGACCGGCGGACTTTCTGGGTACGGGTCAGTTCACCGTCATCAGCATCCAGTTCCTTGTGCAACACCAGAAAGCGGGATATCTGCGAGCCTGCTATCATTTCCTCAGTTGCAAGACCTTTGTTTACCTGCTCTATGTGCCCCTGCATCATTTTATAGACTTCGGGATGGGCCGCAAGCTCCTGATAACTGGCATAGGCGATATTATTGCGCTCCGCCCAATTGCCAACGGCGGTCAAATCAATATTGAGAAACACAGCACAAAAATCGCGGCCATCACCAAAAGCTACCGCCTCCTTGATATTGGGAAAAAACTTCAGCTTGTTCTCGATATATTTCGGCGGAAACATTGAGCCACTGTTCAACTTGCCAACGTCTTTGAGCCGGTCAATAATTTTGAGCTGGCCGTCAAAATCAATAAAACCCGCATCCCCGGTCTTCACATAGCCGTCGGAAGTCATTGTTTCTTTGGTTTTTTCCTCATCCTTGAAATAGGAATAAAACATGCCCGGCGAACGAAACAACACCTCACCACCGTCAGATATTCGAATATCAACATCTGGAGCAGCAGCCCCGACAGCATCGGCGCGCACCTGACCGTCAACCTGGCAGGTCACATACAAGAAAGCCTCGGTCTGGCCATATAACTGTTTCAGATTGATACCCAGCGAGCGGAAAAACGAAAATAATTCAGGCCCGATTGCCTCGCCCGCTGTGTAGGCAATGCGGATGCGTGAAAACCCCAGAACATTCCTGATTGGCCCAAAAACCAAAAATGAACCAATCGCATATAAAAACCGATCGACCAGTCCAACTTTTTCGTCGTTGAGAATTTTTTCTCCACATCGATCTGCCACGTTTAAAAAATACCGAAACATTTTCTGCTTGAACGTTCCCGCATCTTCCATGCGCAAAGTAACGCTGGTCAGAAGGTTTTCAAACACCCGCGGCGGAGCAAAATAAAACGTCGGGCCAATTTCGCGCAAATCCTGGGCAACCGTATCCTGGCTTTCAGGGCAGGCAAGGCAAAATCCGGCAATCATACCTTGCGCATAACTCAGATAGTGGTCGCCAACCCATGCAAGCGGCAGATAAGCCAGTGAAATATCATTTTCGTCCAATCGATCAAACCGGACCGTGCTGGTGGCCGCATTAACACAATCTCGTGTACGCAGCATCACGCCCTTGGGGTTACCGGTGGTACCGGACGTGTAGAGTATGACAGCCAGATCATCGCCCGAAAGCTGATCAATGGATTTCAGCCAATCCTCATCACCGTCACGCTGAATAGCTTCCCGGCCGATTTTCTGCACCTGATCAATCGAATGCAGGTTCTCGTGATCATAATCACGCAGTCCACGCGGCTCATCATAGATTATCTTGCGCAGCTC
>QIIJ01000022.1 GCA_003232595.1 Aurantimonadaceae bacterium
GGCGACATGTTGGCGCGTATCAAAAATCATATCCTGCACAAGCCGCTGGCCGAGATATCACCGATGGCTGTGCCGATCATGCTCGAAATTGGCCGTGAGAGTGTGCAGGGAGAGGCCAATGAAATGCTATTGGCAGAAGCAGCAGAAAATCTGGTAACAAGTGTGATGTCAAGATGACTGATTCGCTGGAAACCGACCTGGAAGATTTATTGGCCCTTGCCGCACAGACCAATATTGAATTTACCAATGGCTGCTGTGCCTTTGATGTCGCAGGCGTGGAACTGGTTGCAGACCCTTCAGGCGTGATCTGGTGGGGCGATGAACAATGTCTCATTGTCTCCGATTTACATCTTGAAAAGGGCTCCTCTTTTGCCAGAAGAGGCCAGCTCATCCCGCCCTATGATACAAAGGCGACGCTTGCGCGATTGTCACAGGCTATGGATGAATGGCAGCCAAAGCGCGTTATCTCGCTTGGCGACAGCTTCCATGACAATGAGGCTTCTACCCGCCTGTCGCTGAATGATCGACGACAGTTGCAAAGCCTTGCCACGGGCCGTGACTGGATATGGATTACCGGAAATCATGATCCCGAACCACCCTCTAATCTGGCAGGTGAGGTTGTAGAAACCCTGGCAATTGGCCCGCTGCATTTTTGTCACGAGCCGCAAATTGACGCTGCAAGCGGTCAGATATCCGGCCACCTGCATCCAAAGGCTAGAATCAGACGCCAGTCCCGTTCAATCAGCCGCCGTTGTTTTGCGGCAAGTCAGGACAGGCTGATACTGCCGGGATTTGGTACTTATACCGGTGGGTTGAACGTGCTCGACAGGGCTTATGATGGCCTGTTTCAGGGGCGCAGTTTTTTGGCCATGATGATCGGTGATGGGCAGGTTTATCGGATTGCCGGGAGGGAATTGCGAAAATAGAACCTGTCTTGTTCATGTGGAAACGATGTTTCTGCAAAATAACGCCTCGTTAACCTTACGAAAATGTCATTGGCCCATAAGATATTTTCCAGTTAGTTTTCCTCGGGGAATGAATCACAAATAATGTCGGGTGACCGGCATTAGGGCAACAATAATCGATACAAGGATAGTCATATGTTAAATCGCCGTAGTTTTATCGCATCTGGCATCGTTATGGGGTCGCTTGGTCTGACACCTGCTTTGGCCCACGAGGCCAGGAAGAAAACGGCCAGGAAAAAAACGGTCAGGAAAAAACCCTACAAGCTGCCGCAGAAATACATGCCACGCCAGGTTCGGCTTTGGACAAAAAATCTGCAACCGGGTGAACTGCATGTGTATCCAAATGAGTTTGCGCTCTATTGGACATTGCCGGGCAGACGCGCCATTCGTTATTCGGTTGGTATTGGTCGCGGCAACCTTTATCACTCCGGAACATTTTATGTCGGAGCTAAAAAAGAGTGGCCTGAATGGCTTCCAACACCTGACATGATCCAGCGCCAGCCAAAACTGTTTGCAAAATATAACAACGGCGTACCCATGCCGGGCGGTATCCAAAATCCACTTGGCGCACGCGCGCTGTATCTCTTTACCAAAAACAGGGGCGACTCCTATTTGCGCATTCACGGCACCAACAATCCGCGTACTATCGGTGTTGCCGTTTCCAACGGTTGTGCCCGATTGGTCAATGACCAGGTGGTCGAGCTGTATAACCGGATTCCGATAGGCACAAAAGTCGTGCTTAATCCAAAGCGGGGCTTTGCCAAATCTCACTCGGATACATGAGCGGCGAAAAATCCAATTGACCCCAACAGGGTCACCCATTAGTACTGAACCCGTGGTGATTTGGCCGGTCGGCTTGCAGCCACGTTAAAGAAGTTGCTAAAGGACCGTCTGACGAGAGGGCCGGAAGTGATTTCACGACCGGCTTTTTTGTGAGCGAGTATCGATATGCCGATAAAAATTCCCAATAAACTGCCAGCCCGGAAAACCCTGGAAGGTGAGGGGGTGATGGTAATGTCCGAACGCGAGGCAATTCGCCAGGATATCCGTCCCTTGCAAATCGGCCTGTTGAATCTGATGCCCGACAAAATACGCACCGAAACCCAGATTGCCCGGCTGATTGGCGCATCCCCCCTGCAGGTGGAAATGACTCTGGTGCGTATCGGTGAGCACAGATCCAAAAACACCAACCAGGAACACCTGATCGACTTTTACAACACCTGGGAGGATGTGGCGGCACGCAAATTTGACGGCTTTATTGTCACCGGTGCGCCGATTGAACTGCTGGACTTCGAAAAGGTTACCTATTGGAGAAAATTGCAGAAGATACTGGACTGGACTACCACCAACGTTCATTCCTCGTTCAATATCTGCTGGGGCGCAATGGCGGCAATCTATCATTTCCACGGGGTGCCCAAACATGATCTTGCAGACAAGGCCTTTGGCGTGTTCCGGCACCAAAACCTCAAACCCGCCTCACCTTATTTAAGCGGTTTTTCGGATGATTTTTCTATTCCTGTTTCGCGCTGGACCGAAGTGAGGGGGGAGGATATCTCGCCGGAGAGCGGACTGGAAATTCTGATGGACAGTGGTGAGACCGGCCCCTGTTTGATCCACGAGCAAAAAGGCAATCGGCTCTATATTTTCAACCACATTGAATATGACTCAGGTACCCTTGGTGAGGAATACTGGCGCGACCGTAACGAAGGCAAATCTATCATTGTTCCCGCCGATTATTTTCCCGATGACAACCCGAAAAACCCACCACAAAACCGCTGGCGTTCCCATGCCCACCTGTTGTTTGGCAACTGGATCAACACAATTTACCAGACAACACCGTTTGATCTTGATGAGATAGGG
>QIIJ01000378.1 GCA_003232595.1 Aurantimonadaceae bacterium
CTCTATTTTGTGCTGGTGGTGCTTGCGTGGGGGTTTACCCAGATATTTACCGGGCGTGCAGCCATTCTCCATCTGGGGATAATTACAGCTACTATCATGTCGGCCAACGTGATCATGATCATAATTCCGAACCAGAAAATTGTGGTGGCTGATCTGATTGCCGGAAAGAAGCCCGACCCCAAATACGGCATCATTGCCAAACAGCGCTCGACCCACAATAATTACCTTACCCTGCCGGTAATTTTCCTGATGCTTTCGAACCATTATCCGCTGGCTTTTGCCACCGAATACAACTGGATCATTGCATCCCTGGTTTTCCTCATGGGCGTTACCATTCGTCACTGGTTTAATTCCAAACATGCCCGCAGCGGCAAACCGACCTGGACATGGATTGTCACCGTGTGCTGATCATGTGGCTCTCAACAGTGGCAAAACCACTTGCAGAAGATGCAGATGAAGCAGCATTCACGCCATTTGAGCAACGATTTGCCATGGCTGCCGGTTTCGAAGAAGTGGTTGACCTTGTATCAGGCCGATGTTCCATGTGTCATTCGGTGGAACCGGCATGGGAGGGGATGATTAAACCCCCTAAAGGTGTGATGTTTGAAACAGAGCAACAGATCGCTCGTTATGCTCGTGAAATCTATCTCCAGGCCGGGCGCAGCCGCGCCATGCCACCACCCAATGCAATAAAAAGCGGCGTCGGGCTTGAACCGGCGGAACGGCAACTTCTCGTCCTGTGGTATGAATCAGCGCTCGGAGATTCATGATAGCTGGGCTAATCCCGACCTATGAAACCAATTTAACCGGCAAAGGCCGCACCCCATGAAAAAGCAAGATGCACCATCCGGTGATCTGCTGCGCGAAGCAGCTTTGAACTACCACCAATTGCCAAAACCGGGAAAGCTGGAAATCAGGCCGACCAAGCCAATGGCCAATCCGCGCGACCTGTCGCTCGCCTATTCGCCCGGTGTTGCGGAAGCATGTCTGGAGATCAAAAAAGACCCGATGACCGCCTCACGCTATACGGCGCGCGGCAATCTGGTGGCCGTTGTCACCAACGGGTCGGCAGCGCTTGGCCTCGGCAATATCGGGGCGCTCGCTTCCAAACCGATTATGGAAGGCAAAGCCGTATTGTTCAAAAAATTCGCCAATATCGACTGCTTCGATATTGAAATGGATGAGAGCGACCCGGTCAAGCTGGCCGAACATATCAAGGTGCTTGAACCAACTTTTGGCGCAATAAACCTGGAAGACATCAAGGCACCGGACTGTTTTATTGTCGAAAAATTGTGCCGGGAAACCATGGGAATTCCGGTGTTTCATGACGATCAGCATGGCACCGCAATTGTTGTCGGTGCTGCCGCCAAAAACGCACTTCACCTGACAAAACGCAAATTCGGAGATATCAAAGTTGTCTCCACTGGTGGCGGGGCGGCAGGTATTGCCTGTCTCAACATGCTGGTAACACTCGGGGTGCGGCGGGAAAATATCTGGCTTTGCGATATTGTCGGCCTGGTTCACAAGGGCCGCGAAGAAGACATGACACCGCAAAAAGAGGCCTTTGCGCAACCGGGCGGGCCGCGTTCCCTTGATGATGTGATTGACGGTGCCGATCTGTTTTTGGGCCTTTCCGGTCCTGGCGTACTGAAAGGCGAAATGGTTGCGCGAATGGCGGATGACCCCATCATTTTTGCGCTTGCCAATCCTGATCCGGAGATTTTTCCTGAAGAAGTTCACAAGATTGCGCCCAATGCCATTGTTGCAACCGGTCGCTCGGACTATCCAAACCAGGTCAACAATGTCCTTTGTTTCCCTTTCATATTTCGCGGCGCGCTCGATGTCTGTGCCAGCGAGATCAACGATGCGATGATGATCGGCTGCGTTGAGGGTATTGCACAGCTTGCGCGCAAAACATCATCGGCAGAGGCTGCCGCTGTTTATGGCAAGGAGGATTTAAAATTCGGGCGCGATTACCTGATCCCCAAGCCATTTGATTCCCGTCTCCTGGCAGTTGTTGCGGGTGCTGTTGCAAAAGCTGCAATGGAAAGCGGGGTTGCACAAAAACCGCTTGAGAATATTGACGACTACATCGAAAAACTGAATGGCTCCGTATTCCGCTCATCAATGATCATGCGTCCGGTCTTTGAAGCCGCTCGGGTGGGGAAACGGCGCATTGTATTTGCTGAGGGCGAAGATGAGCGCGTATTGCGCGCCGCCATGGCGATGCTTGAGGACATGGTTGACACACCGGTTTTAATCGGGCGCCCGGAGGTTATAGAACAACGCTGCTCCCGGCTCGGCCTGCCACCAGCAATCTCGGCGAAACTGGAGATCGTCAATCCGGAAAACGATGCCCGCTATCGTGAATACTGGCAGAGCTATCACGAGGTGATGCAGCGCCGTGGTGTGACACCGGATCTTGCCCGCGCCATTCTGCGCACCAATACCACCGTAATTGGTGCGGTGATGGTGCATCGCGGTGAAGCCGATAGCCTGATCTGCGGCACTTTTGGCCAGTATCTGTGGCATCTCAACTATGTGGAACAACTACTCTCGACCCCTGAACTCAAAGCCGCAGGCGCGCTTTCCCTGATGATCATGGATTCTGGGCCCCTGTTTATCGCAGATACCCAACTTCACCCGGTGCCAACGGCTGAAAATATCGCCGGAACCGTGATAGCCTCGGCCCGTCATGTGCGCCGGTTTGGTATCAGACCCAATATCGCGCTCTGTTCCAATTCTCAGTTTGGCAACCTCAACTCTGAATCAGCCGGGCGAATGCGTAATGCCATGGCAATATTGGAGGGCTGCGACTGTGATTTTACCTTTGAAGGTGAAATGCAGCTCGACACTGCACTTGATCCGGAATTGCGGGCGCGGATATTCCCCAATTCAAGGCTCAAGGGTCGCGCCAATGTGGTGATTTTTTCAGGTTCCGAAACCGCAAGCGCTGTACGCAACAGTCTGAAAACCGTTGCCAACGGGCTTGAAGTCGGCCCGATCCTGATGGGCATGGGGAACAAGGCCCATATAGTCACACCGTCGATCACCGTGCGGGGACTGATCAATATCGCAGCCCTTGCCGGTACGCCCGTGCAGATATATGCTTGATAATAA
>QIIJ01000462.1 GCA_003232595.1 Aurantimonadaceae bacterium
GATTGCCCATGCCCTTGGCGCCCGCATGTTTGAACGCCATGTCGGCCTGGCGACCGACAAGATCAAGCTTAATGCCTATTCTTCGACCCCCAAACAGCTCGACCGCTGGCTGCAAGCCCATGAACAGGTTGTTCGTCTATGTGGCGCGAAGCAGCGACCGCCGGCGGTGGACGCCGAAAGGCTGGCGATCGAAGGTTTGCGGCGGGGGGTATATGCCGCCAAGGCCATCCGCAAAGGGCAGATCATCGACCGTGCCCATGTCTATTTCGCCATGCCGAATGTCGAGGGGCAATTGTCGAGCGGCGAATGGAAACAGGGGATTGTCGCCGATGCAAATTTCGATGCCGATGCGCCTGTGGATGCGCGTGCCGTCACTCGGCCCGACGTGCCCGATTATCAGATCATCAAGAATGCCCTGCATGACGTCAAAGCCCTGCTCAACGAAGCCAGGGTGCCGCTCAACAGCAGTTTTGAGGTGGAATATTCGCACCATTACGGCATGAAGGAATTTCGCCAGGTCGGAGCGGTGATCATCAACTGCATCAATCGCGCCTATTGCAAAAAAATCATGGTGCAACTGCCGGGTCAACGGCATCCGGCACATTTTCACCGGCGCAAGGAAGAGACATTCCAGGTGCTGCATGGCGAAGTACATGTAACCATGGATGGCCATGAGCGTGTGCTCAGAACCGGGGAAACCTGCCTCATTCAGCCCGGTGTCTGGCATAGCTTCTGGACCGAAACGGGATGCATTTTCGAAGAGGTCTCGACTACCCACTACAACAATGATTCCTTTTACAACGAAATGGAGCGTTTGGAACGCAAGACGATCGTCGATCACTGGGGGCGGTTCCAGACTGCGCCTGGGGACGAGTTGCCGCTCGCCGGGGAATAGGCGAAACCAGACCAGCAATGCAAGATTCGGCTCAGGAATACGTGTCAACCGCTCGATCAGGCCGTGCTGCGCTTTTCGCACTAGGAACGTTTCTGGCGCTTCTTTTAGTGATCGTTTTATTAGTCATACCGCCGTCCTGGGACGTTTTTACCTCTGCCAATAAGCCCTTCCTGAAGCTTCTCGACAGGTTGCCCGTAGAAGACATTCTCCCGTTTAAGATGGCTCATGCCGAGTACATGACGGCTTATGAAGTTGGAATTTTTGGCAACAGCCGATCCTATCCTGTACAGGGGAAGCTTCTTGTTGGGGAGGGTAAGTTTTTCAATTTTTCTATTGGGTCGCAATCTTTTCGAAACAGTGTGCGAATGCTTGAAGCGCTGGTGGAACGCGGCAAGGCGCCAAGATATGCGATAATCCAGTTTAATCATGTCGAATTGTCGCTGGATAACGAGGCGCCGCTTTATCCTCGGCGGCTATTCCAGTTCTCTCGCGAGCGGTTGCTTGAAGCCAAATGGCTTCTGGAAAACGGGCAATCGCTCAAGTCTACTCTGGTCCATTTGTACAACATATTCATTTGGGAGATGGACAGAGAACGCTCAATCCTGAACGCCAGGTATATATTCGAGCGGCTCAAACTTCATCTCGTTCCAGTGCTGTACAGGTTGAAATGGATCGCTCTGGGCGACGCAATTAAGGGCCCGGACGCTTCGAGATACAGGAGCGATGGCAGTCGTAAGCCCATATTCCATCTCGACATCACAAAACCGTTCGCTTATCCGTACAGAAAAGGGCGCCGAAATTCACGCTATCCATTGCTTGAATTCGATTTTGCCAAACTGGTCCGTGTCACCGAAGAGGCCGGCACCTCGGTACTGATTTACGAGACGCCTTTGATGGAGCATGTCCGCAAAAGAATTGAGTCGAACCTCTCCAGTAACGCACGTTCAGTTCGGCGAAGGCTGAAGGTGCTTTGTCGCAGTACATCTTTCATTTGTTTAGATGCGCCGTCGATACCGCACTCAACTAAAAATCCGTGGGCGGATTCCAGTCATCCTCCGGCCCGCCTCCTTGAGAAATTCCTCAAAGACAATCTCGATATTTTGAAACTGCAATGATTTTCAATCAATACCTGTTTACGTTCGCATTTTTGCCAATCGTACTAATTTTATTTTACTTGCGGCCTTTGCGGCAATGGCGCATCGGATTGCTGATCGTTGCGTCCTTTGTCTTCTATGGCTACGCCGGTCTCGCGCACCTTGGCGTACTGATATTCGATATTGTCGCCGTGTACGTCCTCACCCGAAGAGATGAGCAGATTAGCCGATGGACACTTGGTGTCGCGATAGCCATTCCGCTGTTGTCACTGATCTATTTCAAGTATGCGGAATTCCTCATTGCTGACGTGTTCATGATTTCCAGGAGTGAAAGATCAACGGAATTCTCCCTGTTCGAGCAGATTGTCCTGCCAGCGGGTATTTCATTTTTTACATTCCAGACAATTTCCTATGCGATCGACAGGTACCGCGGAGAAATAACTACCCCAAAATTTGGGGATTTTGTCCTGTATGTTTCATTTTTTCCTCAACTGGTCGCTGGCCCGATAGTTCGGTTCAACGAAGTCGGGGCGCAAATCCGGGGTCTGACTGAATTTTCTCCAAACGGCGCGGTTTGGTTGCGTGGACTAAATTATTTCGTTGCCGGTTTGGCCTTCAAAGTGCTGGTTGCCGATAGCCTTGGCAGTTTTGTAAATGGACTGAGCACCCAGCTCGATAATTTGTCGAGCCTTGATGCCTTGTTCGTTGTCTTTGGATACAGCTTTCAGATTTATTTTGATTTTTATGGCTACTCGCTGATCGCAATTGGCATAGCAAGCTGGTTCGGTATTGTACTGCCCACCAATTTCCTGCGGCCCTATGAAGCTGATTCTCCTAGCGCGTTCTGGCGCAAGTGGCACGTCAGCCTCTCCTTTTGGATTCGAGACTATCTGTACCTCCCGCTCGGCGGAAACAAGAATTATCTGAGGAATATAACGATTGTGTTTCTAGCTGTTGGCCTGTGGCATGGCGCGGGTTGGAATTTTATTGCTTGGGGGGGGTATCATGCGCTCCTGGTTATTATGGTGCGCAATGGCGAGCGATATTGGAATTTGATGCCAATATTAATGAGACGCGGCGCGAATTTTGTCCTGGTTTCTTTCGGCTGGCTGCTGTTCATTTTCGACTTCGATGAAATCTGGCGGTTTCTCGGACGATTGGCCGAATTTCGGGCTGAAAGTGTGTTGCTCGGTGGGTTTCCGTGGTTGATTCTTGCCATATCTGCGGTTTTTTGTTTTGGCATCAACGTTGAGAAATTTGGTGAGCGCCTGCCCCGGTTTCGTCATCAGGAATTACTGGGTGTGGCATATGGGGCAATACTGTTTCTGTGTGTCATCTTTTTCGACTATTCGACATCGTTCATCTATTTCCGTTTCTAAGCGCAACAGAAATGCCATGCTCAAGGGAATCACAATGATAAAAACGATTAAAGGTGTCATGGCCGTGGTGCCGACCCCGCTCAATGCGGATGAAACGCTGGACGCCGATGGTATCGGAAAATTGATGGATTTTCTTGCCG
>QIIJ01000117.1 GCA_003232595.1 Aurantimonadaceae bacterium
TCGAAGCCGGTAAATCTCGGCTTGCCTTCTGCGTCTATTTCACCCCGGTCGAACTGGGATTTCTTTTCCTTGTCGCCGAGAATTTCGTAAGCTGAGTTAATTTCTGCAAATTTGTCCTTGGCTTTCGGATTGTCCTTGTTTTGATCAGGGTGAAATTTCTTGGCAAGCTTGCGGAAGGCAGATTTAATCTGCTTTTTGTCGGACGCTTTTTCCACGCCAAGCACACTATACGGATCGCGCATATCTCACACCACTGAACTGTTTTGGAAAATAATTTCCCTCAGCTCCTATATGGGCAACTTGCAGGCAAATTTCCAGCCTGCACTGATATCAAAGGAATAATTCAGGCACTGATCATATTATTCGGCAGCATGTCAGCTTTTTGAATCAGACAACCGAAACCAGGAAAGCACCCATTCGCTGGCGCTGATCTGGCAGGCTTCACCGTTATAAAAGGCGATGCCCATGAATGTGGAGACGGTGGTTTTAAAACCGCGGCACTTCTGGCCGTGTTTACCGAGAAATTTATCGATCGCCATGATTGTGCCGGAACTGCCAGTGGCAGGATTTCTCCAGGCCAACGCTGTCGCAACGTCCTGGGTCAAGGTGGCCTCCGCAACGGTGGTTTTAATTACTTCGGCATCGGTACTGGCAACACCGGCAGGCTGCACTGGTTTGGCGACGGACTGATCAACAAGAGTTGCATCGCTTTCAAGACTGGCAAGGCCTGGGTTGGAAACGGCACAGGAGGCCACAAAAAGCCCTACAAACAACAAGGCGGTCAGCCGGATGCCTGGCAGTTGAAATTTCCGCCGAATTTTCCAAATTTCTGACTGGTCTAAATCGTTGTTACCGTTATATTCTACCACTTGATGCCCCATGCCCTTTCGAGCCATACGCGAGATACTTCAATGCCAAGTAATTACGATAATAACGTGTCAACCTTAACAAAGGGTGACTTTACGGAGGCGGACGAACCGTTGGCCCTGTTTGCAGCATGGCTTGAAGAGGCGACAAAGAGCGAGATCAATGACCCGACCGCGATGTCGCTGGCAACAGTTGATGATGAAGGCATGCCCGATATACGGATGGTCCTGTTAAAGGGCTTTGATGCAAGAGGGTTTGTTTTTTACACCAATTTTGACAGCACCAAGGGGCAGGAATTGCTGCAGTCACGCAAGGCAGCCATGGGATTTCACTGGAAAAGCCTGCGCCGCCAGGTGCGCATTCGCGGCCCGGTGGAAATTGTCAGCAATGAGGAGGCTGATGAATATTATGCTTCGCGTCCGCGTGGCAGTCGCATTGGTGCCTGGGCCTCAAAACAATCCCGCCCGCTTGAAAGCCGGTTTGCGCTGGAGAAGGAAGTGGCCCGATATACCGCAAAATTTGGTGTTGGCACCATTCCGCGTCCCGATCACTGGTCCGGTTTTCGTCTTGTCCCGGTCGAAATCGAATTCTGGAAAGACGGCGCGTTCCGCCTGCATGACCGGGTGCGGTTTTCAAGGAATGATAACAGCTGGTCGAAGGTCAGGCTTTATCCGTAATCAGCAAAACTCGCGCGCTATCATCCCCCGGGTCTGGTACGCATGTTGTCCGGCAGCCAGGTGGCAATATCCGGAAATCCAATCAGCACAAACACCATCAGCACCATAATGCCGAACATCGGCAGTGCCGCACGCGCAATGTAGTTCATCTCGTGCTTGGTCATTCCCTGCAATACGAACAGGTTAAAGCCGATCGGCGGGGTGATTTGAGCCATTTCAACAACGACCACGATGAAAATACCAAACCATATGAGATCAATTCCGGCCTGCCGGATCATTGGTTCCACCACTGCCATAGTGAGCACCACCGAGGATATGCCATCGAGGAACATGCCGATGATGATATAAAATAACAGCAGGGCCATCAGCAGTTCAAATTTGGTGAGACTTAGCGATGCGATCCATTCTGCCAACGCCCGTGGCAGGCCGGTAAAACCCATAGAGAGCGAAAGGAACGCAGCCCCCATCAAAATCAGCGCTATCATGGCCGAAGTACGGGTGGCACCCAGAAGGCTTTCCCTAAATGTTCCCAGGGAAAGCGAACCCTGAAAAGCCGCCAGAACCAGTGAACCAACTACACCGAAGGCGGCAGCTTCGGTGGCGGTTGCAAAACCCAGATACATGGAACCGATGACAAACATAACCAGCATTACGACCGGAATAAGCAGTCGCGCCTCAATGAGCTTTTGCCTGAAAGTCATGTGTGGCTCGCGCGGTGGTACTTCGTCTTTCTTGAAAATTGACCACAATGCCACATAACCCATGAACATCGATGCAAGCACGATGCCGGGAACAATGCCGGCCATGAACAATTTTGAAATGGATTCGTTGATCGTCACCCCGTAGACAATCAACGTCAGTGATGGCGGGATCATCAATCCAAGTGTGGCAGCTCCCGCAAGCGTACCGATGATCATGCGTTCAGGGTAACCCCGTTTGCGTAATTCGGGGATCGACATTTTGCCGACAGTGGTAAGTGTGGCCGCAGATGAACCGGAGACCGCTGCAAAAATTGTACAGCCGACAATATTGGTATGGATCAGCCCGCCCGGCATTCTTGACAGCCAGGGCGCAAGGCCCTTGAACATGTCTTCAGACAGCCGCGTTCGATAAAGAATCTCGCCCATCCAGATAAACAGCGGCAGGGCGGTAAGTGTCCACGAGGACGACGATGTCCAGATGGTGGTGATCATGGTATCGCCGACCGGTCTGGTGGTAAATAGCTCCATGCCGACAAAGGCCACACCCAAAAGCGCCAGCCCGACCCAAAACAGAACGAAGAGAAAAATAAAGGTGAGGTAAAATTCATCCATGACCTTATTCCCCGCGCGCCGATTCAACGGTTTCCGCTTCAATCCCGTCCTGGCCAAAAAGAATAACGCGGATGAGATTGTCGGCAAACGCGATGAACAGCAATGTGGTGCCAAGACCCATGGCAATTTGCGGAATCCAAAGTGGCGTTGCATCCTGGCCTTGCGAAATATCATTGATCAGGATTGAAACCTCGATCGCCTTCCAGGCATACCAGGCAAAATAACCGGCAAAGAATGTGGCTACGGCAAAACACC
>QIIJ01000086.1 GCA_003232595.1 Aurantimonadaceae bacterium
ACCGCCGGGTCGTCGTTGCGGTGCGTTTGTGACTGAATTGCTTGTGTGCCATAATCACCGCTTGCCGCCTCAACAATATGATCTTTCAACATCGTTGTTTCAATCATCGGTTCAATGCCAAGTTCCTGCTTCAGCATATGTCGGCACTGATTGAACTGGTGAATTGCATTTCCCTGCTGACCCGCCAGCACATAAAGCCACATGACCTGACGATGCACGCATTCCCGAAAGGGATCAAGATGCAGAATATGTCGACCGAAATCCAGCGCATCACCGAACAACCCGCGTTCAGACAGGTCGTTCATCAAAAGGATCAGCCCTCTGATCCGCAGATTGAATACCCGCTCTCGCTGCACCAGAATCCAATCAGCCGTCATGCCTTCGAGAAATTCGTCATCCCCGGTTCGAATAGCCTTGGAAAGTGCATCAAGATTGTCTTTCGGAAGACAAAAACTGCTTGCTGATTTTGTTGCCGCAAGCGCAGCAGTAACCGCTGATTCCAGTTCAGCCACATCAATAAGCGGGTGTGGTGCAGCAACAAGTGCCACGCATCCAGCTTCACTGTTGATCTTAACATCTTTGACCGGTCTGAGACAGGCACGTATCCGCCACAGTGCAGTACTCAGAAGTCCGCGACTGCTTTTTTCTGATCTTTCCGGCCACAGCATAGCAGCGATTTTCTCTTTGCGCACCAGTTGATTGGTATGGAGCGCGAGGTAGGCCAATCCTTCAAGCGTCGACCCGGATAGAGGAAAATCAAGCGAACGACCGGCTTGTTCCAGCCGAAACGGTCCCATTGTTCTGACCGTCAAAGTCCTGACCTTCAATCTTCCCTGAATACCACAAGTACTCGACATTGGAATGCTCACTTCAATGCCCCTTGGTTACAATATACACAAATGTGAGCGTTAAACATAGTGAGAAAAGTCACTCAACTGCTGTGATGCAGTTTTCATCATTTAGAATATTGCTCTTGGCGGTGATCTTTGAACGATAGAATTGCATTACGAGTGAAGGGCAAACCTTCGTCTCAGCAGTGCCTCCCAAGCCCAATATCTACCCTTGGGTGCCGCATTGCGGGCGGCTCCGCATTTATTTACCCGCAATCCGAATTGCAACGAATATCCAGCACTATTAAATGCTTCCATAGCGCAAAATACCCTCCAAATGGCAATTGTCCATGATGAATTGAGCGTGTACAAAATTGACCTGGCTGATCGCGGTGCACAATCGGTATGTCGTTATCAGGGTTTTGGAGAAATTGAATGTCGAGACTCAATGAACCATTGATGCAACAACTCCCGGGCACAGGGGGCTTCCTCAGGTGCAAACAAATCTGGCGACAGCGATGCCCCGGCCCTCATCACCCCTCTCGATGGCAAATCCCACGTTATTGGAGACAAGAGCAAACCTGTTTTCAATTCGACAATCCCTGAAATATTCTCAAAGACGGTTTCCCGCCATGGGCCACGTAATGCAGCGGTGTTTGTGGAACAGCAGAAGCGTTATTCCTGGAATGATCTCAGCCGTGAGGTTGATGCGCCGGCTTCGGGCTTTCTGGCGCTTGGTCTGAAAAAAGGCGATCGGATCGGCATTTGGTCACCCAATCGATATGAGTGGCTTTTGACCCAGTTTGCCACCGCCCGCATTGGCCTGATTCTGGTCAACATCAATCCGGCCTACCGGATATCCGAGCTGGAATATGCCTTAATCAAGGTTGGCTGTGTTGCCCTTGTCACCGCCGCCAGCTTCAAGACATCTGACTATCTGAAAACGCTGCACGAACTGGCCCCGAGATTCCAAATGCCGAGCCTGGCAGGTTAAATTCAGCCCGATTGCCTGTACTGAAATCCATCATCCGCATGGGCAAAGATATGACACCAGGCATGTTTAACTTTTCAGATATTATCGCCAGGGGCAACCAGGGCAACAAGGCGCGGCTGGACAGTATTTCAAAATCGCTCAGACCAGATGACCCAATCAACATACAATTTACCAGCGGCACAACAGGTGCGCCAAAAGGCGCGACCCTCACCCATGCAAATATCGTCAACAATGCCTATTTCGTAACCCGCGCCATAAACTTCACCGAGCAAGACCGGCTGTGCATTCCGGTTCCCCTCTACCATTGTTTTGGCATGGTGATGGGCACACTTGGCTGCGTTACCAAAGGCACCTGCATGGTCTTTCCCGGTGAAGCCTTTGCCCCGGAAGCCACATTGGCTGCAGTTGAAAAGCAACGTTGCACCGGACTTTACGGTGTTCCTGCCATGTTTGTTTCGATGCCGGAACTACCGGGCTTTTCCAGCTTTGATTTGTCCAGCCTTCGAACCGGGATTATGGCCGATGCACCCTGCCCGGTTGAAGTTATGAACCGGGTGGTAGACGACATGAATATGAGCGAGGTGACAATCGCCTATGGCATGACCGAAACCAGCCCGGTGTCATTTCAAAGCGCTGCCGACGACCCGACAGAAAAGCGCGTTTCGACAGTTGGCCGTATTCATCCGCATGTGGAAGTGAAAATTGTTGATGATAAAGGCAATATCGTGCCGGTTGGCCAAAAAGGCGAATTATGGACACGCGGCTATTCAATCATGCGCGGCTATTGGGATGACGATGAACGAACAGCAGAATCGATCGTAATTGGCGGCTGGATGCGCACGGGAGATCTCGCCACATTAGATAATGACGGCTATTGCAACATCGTTGGCCGCCTTAGTGTCTGACTCGAAAGTCACCCACCGGTGACTTTCTGACACCAAGCCAGCCCGCTCCCCCGGCCCAACCACCCGATAACGGTACCCTGGGGGAGCGGGCTGGCTTGGGACTTGGCTCTTAAGGATATGATCATCCGTGGCGGAGAAAACATCTACCCGGCAGAGGTCGAAGAATTTCTGTATCGCCATCCGAAAGTTTCCGGAGCCCAGGTTTTTGGTATCCCCGATGACCGGATGGGCGAAGTGGTGTGCGTCTGGATTGTCCTGAAATCCGGAAAATCAGCCACCAGCGAGGAAATCCGCACGTTCTGCGACGGCCAGATTGCCCACTTCAAGATCCCCAAACACATTTACTTTGTTGGCGCCTTGCCGATGACTGTCACCGGCAAACCGCAGAAGTTCATCATGCGCGATGAAATGATCGAAATACTGAATATCGCGCAGAAATCGCACATACACAAAGATTAGACTGTTTCACGTTTAAGTGGAAACAGTCAGGCCGCGAAGAGTGGACCGATGCTTATGCATCGCCCTCGCGGAGGCTGGGGCAAAGCCCCAAATGGCCGTGAGCGAAAGTAATCAGGAGTGATTGCGTAAAAAAAGAAGCGCAAGAATTTCAAAAGGCTCCTCAAAACTTAAACGTCAGCCCTCCGCTTGCGCGATGGTTTTCGAAGCCTTTTGCGAATGTTCCATCGTAGCGTATGTTGGCCGAT
Source organism: Aurantimonadaceae bacterium (assembly GCA_003232595.1). GTDB lineage: Bacteria > Pseudomonadota > Alphaproteobacteria > Rhizobiales > Rhizobiaceae > SZUA-100. The sequence goes on from QIIJ01000086.1 coordinate 3,434, forward strand.
ACGGTTGGGGAGAATTGAAACTCAAGCCGACCACCACCCGGTCACGGTCCTCAAAGGTACCCGCCGAGGTAAATGTGGCCCCCGCCACACCGGCAATAAACGAATTGCTGGTAACACTTCGCTCGCCAAAGGCCCGTTCCCAGCGCAGGTCGAAAACTCCGTCGAAGCTTCAAATCCAAGGCTCAAATAAGTGCGCGCAAAGTCATCACCACCAACCGAGAGGTTCAAAATGCCCGCCCCGGTTTCGACAAATCCATCCCGTCGTGCACTGACATGATCGACCCTTATCAAGGGCGCAATGCGGGTTTTTGCATCAAGCCCGAGCATTGGCGCAATGTTGTAGGAAGCCGCCAGAGAGGCTGCAAATACACTTCCGTTCGCATCACCATTGGCGGTGACAAACCCCATGCCAACCGGAATGACGCGATTGATATCGTAGTTCTGAAAGCCATAGGTAGCAGCGCCGGAAAGTCGCAAGGCGTCCTTTTCGATGTTTCCGTAGAGGCCGATATTCCAGGTCTCAACAGAAGCAGAGGAAAGGCCCGCGCTGATATCCGACCCGGAATAACCGGCAGCAACACCGAGCGTTACCAGTGCGCCGTCATAGTTGGACACATAATCAACCCCGAGCGCAAACCCGCCGG
>QIIJ01000557.1 GCA_003232595.1 Aurantimonadaceae bacterium
TTTGGTTTGTTGTTCACGGCCAGATTATCCGCACCATGGATCGCATTGGATGTCTCGCAAACGATGCAGACTTTGCACCCCATTCCCTTGAGCAGGTCAAGATGTGGCTGGATGGCCTTCTTTTCTGCCTCAACGCTGCGGGTCAGCAATTCAAGCGAATGCCAGCCAGATATGAATTGCAGCCCATGCGGATCCAGTTTGGATTTCAGTGCCGCCGGTTCGGTCGGCATTTTATGGCCCTTCTCGATGCCATCAAAACCAATTTTTCCGGCATCAGTAAGGCATTCTTCAAGGCTAATATGCGCGCCAAGCGTCTGGTCATCATCGTTAGACCATGCAATTGGGTTAGTTCCATAAAAGATCATTTTCGTATTCTGTTCCTAATGTGATTTTGGCGACGACGCCAAGGGAATGATTTGCTTTGCGCAAGCGCTCCCGAGAAACTTCACAGTCAAGTCATGTGTTGCAAATATCCCAAAGCCAGCAATGCCGTCACGGCACCATTAGCGTTTGAATGATGTCTTTGGATCACGATGACCTACTCACAGATTGGCGCAGCTACTTTCGCGGGCGGGTTTTACAATTTATTTCGCTCATTCACACGAGCTTCGTATTTGGCACGTGCCTCGCTAACTTCTTTACGGTCCGAAACTTCGGGCACCGCAACATCCCACCATGCGCCTCCGGCTTCTGTAGATGGATATGGATCCGTCTCGATAACAAAAACCTGCACCCCCTTGCCACCACGGGTGGCCAGCGCTTCTTCCAATTCAGATACCGACCCGATTTTTCGCGCGGTTGCGCCCATGGATTCGCTGTGTTTGACGAAATCAATAAAGGCGGGTTTTACATGCTGGGTATGCTCCAACAGATTGTTGAACTCGGCCCCGCCCGTGCCCATTTGCAGGCGGTTGATACAGCCATACCCATGATTGTCGGTGATGATCAGCGTGAAATCCAACCCCATCATAACCGCCGTCGCCAGCTCGGAATTTGCCATCATATAGGTGCCGTCGCCAGTGAAACAAATCACGTCGCGCTGTGGTTCAGCCATTTTGATGCCCATGGCGCCGGCGATCTCGTAGCCCATACAACTAAAGCCGTATTCCATATGATAGCTGCCGGGGTTGGCGGCTTTCCACAGCTTGTGCAGCTCGCCGGGCATGGTACCGGCCGCACATATCACCACCGTGTTTTCATTGGCGGCGCGCTGCATGGCGCCAATAACCTGCATATCCGTTGGCAATGCGTTGCCATCAGCAGGCGCCTGGGTCACTGCATCAACAGCCGCATACCAATCCGCACAGATCAACGGCGACAAATCCGCGCCACGGTAATCGCCGATCGCAGCGCTCAGCTTTTCCAACCCCACACGCGCATCTGCGACAAGCGCCAAAGCGTTATGTTTTATTGTATCATAGGCCTGCACGTTCAGCGCCAATATTTGGCGATTTGGGTTCTGAAACAGGGACCATGATGCGGTGGTAAAGTCCTGAAAGCGTGTGCCGATGCCAATCACAAGGTCGGCGTCACGGCATACAAAATTGGCGCTGTCTGATCCGGTAACGCCAACAGGCCCAAAGGCCATCGCATGGTCCCAAGGCAGGGCTGATTTGCCTGCCTGCGTTTCAACAACGGGAATGTTGTGGGTCTCGGCAAAGGTTTTGAGCGTTTCGCAAGCGTCGGCGTAATGCACACCACCGCCAGCAATGATCACCGGATTTGTTGCAGCCTTGATCGCGGCCACGGCCCGCGCAAGCTCGGTTGCGTCGGGTTCAGGGCGGCGCATAACCCAGGTTTTCTTTTCAAACATGTTAACAGGAAAATCATAGGCCTCGGCTTGTACATCCTGACAAAACGCCAGTGTTACTGGTCCACAATCAGCCGGGTCGGTTAACGTTCGAAAGGTACGCGGCAGGGCGGTAATCAGCTGTTCGGGGCGCATGATCCGGTCAAAATAGCGGCTGACCGGTTTGAAAACATCATTTACGCTAATGGTGCCATCAGCAAAGGTTTCGACCTGTTGCAGCACCGGATCAGGCGCCCGGTTAGCAAAGACATCACCGGGGATAAGCAAGACCGGAAGCCGGTTGACATATGCTAGCGCCGCAGCCGTGACCATATTGGCCGCACCCGGCCCGATCGACGAAGAAACCGCCATGGCGCGTTTACGCTTCAGCTGCTTGGCATAGGCAATCGCCGCATGGGCCATGGTCTGTTCATTATGCCCGCGATAGGTCGACAGCCGATCCTTGGCAGCAAACAACGCTTCGCCGATTCCCGCCACATTCCCGTGGCCAAAGATTGCCCAGACCCCTTCAATGATCCGATCACCATCCTCATTGAACTGGTTTTCAATATAGCGCACCATTGCCTGCGCGCCGGTTAATCTGATCGTTTTCATACCTGATCTCCTTTGATGCAGGTGTTATCCCATTTTGCGCGCGCTTTATCCCAAGCCTCGCAAAGATGGGCATATTTTGTTACCATATCCGCGATGGCCTCAGGTCCCGTGATAGCCCCTGCCATAAATTGCTGTGCGGCTTTGGCAAAAATCGTGCGCCCGACAGCAAACCCTTTTACCAGCGCATATTTGGCCGCCACATCAAAGCTCGCGGCCAACTGCTCTTCGCTCTCGCCCAGACCCAATACCACGATACCACGGGTATTTGGATCATTTTTGTTGATGGTATCAACGGTGCTTTTCCAAGCTTTTTCCGAGGTCATAGGTTCCAGTTTCCACCAGTCGGGATAGACATCAAGATCATAAAACCGCTGGATCACCTGGGCGGTGGTTTGATCATCTACG